>USHF01000263.1 GCA_900554465.1 uncultured Collinsella sp. | reverse complement strand
CGCGCATGCACAACAACACCAACGTGCTCGCCTTTGGCGCCCGCGTCGTGGGCTCCGAGCTCGCCAAGATGATCGTCGATGAGTGGCTCGACGCCGAGTTTGAGGGCGGTCGTCACGAGCGTCGCGTTAACCTTCTCAACGAGATCGACCACACGCGCGGCCTCAAGGTTGTCGACGAGGCCTAAAGACCTACAAAGCCATACGCTAACGCCGGCCCCCGCCCGGAAGAAACATCCGGACGGGGGCTCTTTAGTAGATTTCTAGGCGTTTACCAAAAATCAACCGGAATAAAAAGGGCGCCGCGGATGGAATTCCGCGGCGCCAAAGCCACACGCTAACAGCTTTAAGGAGTCAAAGCTGGTTTAGCCAAAGAAGCGCTTGATCTCGATCTCGGCGTTCTCCAGGCAGTCGGAACCGTGGATTACGTTGGCGTTGACATCGACAGCGAAGTCGCCGCGAATGGTGCCGGGGGCAGCATCAAGCGGGTTGGTAGCACCCATAAGAGTGCGCATCTTGGAGACAGCGGAGAGACCGGAAACGACCATCTTGACGACCGGACCGCTCGTCATAAAGTCACAGAGACCGCCAAAGAAGGGCTTGTCGGCCAGATGGGCGTAGTGCTCCTCGACGGTAGCGCGCTCGAGCGTGGTCATCTCCATGCGCTCGATGACAAGGCCGCTGCGCTCGATGCGAGCAACAATCTCGCCGATCTTGCGATCGCGCACGGCGTCGGGCTTAATCATGATGAAGGTCTTCTCGATAGCCATAAGGTAGCCTTTCAAGTAGGTTCGCGCGTGCCCAAGTCCCATTCCGGCACCCGCCTGGACTGCATCGTAACAGAGTTTTAGCTGCAGTTAAACAAAAAGCTGTTTATTGAAACGCTGCAATTTATTGAAGCGTTCCATATGTGTCACTTCTGTTTCGAAGCCCGATCAGAGTACCATCCGACCGCCCATCAACCGCACCGAACAGAGCGGGCGGTCGGTTGCCGCCCGCGAACGTATCCCCTTCACAACCTGCCCAAAGGTCCTACAGAAGTTCTCGACAAGCCCCTCCCCCATAGCAACAAAATACGGGCGCCCGCATCAGCAGACGCCCGTAAAAGCAAAAACGATTTATCAATAAATGGCCAAAACCGCTTCAGCCAAACCCTTACTTTGCCCCGTGACCCATCTCGACGACCTTGGTTAGCGATCCAAACACGCCTTCGTCGGCCACGAGCTGCGCCTCGGCACGCTGCAGCTGAACGACAACGGCGGCAGGGGCGGTACCGCCCTCGGTCGTGCGCGCGGCGACAATCGACGGGATGTCGAGCGCCTCGGTAATGTCGCGCTCAAAGAGCGGGCTTGCCTCCTGGAACACCTCAAACGGCAGGTCCTCAAGATTGCAGCCGCGCTTCTCGCACATCAGGACCAGATGGCCCACCACGGCATGTGCCTCGCGGAACGGCAGACCACGCTTAGCCAGGTAATCGGCAACATCGGTGGCGGCAAGGTGTCCCACGCCGCACTCGCGCGCCATGGCATCCTCGTTGACGGTCCAAGTCGAGATCATACCGGCCATAACCGACAGGCACTGCATGAGCGTGTGAGCGGTATCGAGCGCGCCCTCCTTGTCCTCCTGCAAGTCCTTGTTATAAGCAAGCGGAGTTCCCTTCATAACGGTCAACAGCTGCATCAGATCGCCGTATACACGACCAACCTTGCCGCGGATCAGCTCCGCCATATCCGGGTTTTTCTTCTGGGGCATAATGCTGCTGCCGGTGCAAAAGCTGTCGTCGATTGCGATATAGGAAAACTCGGAAGAGTTCCACCATGCAAATTCCTCCGCCCAGCGGGACAGGTGCATCATGGAAATGGAAGCGTCGCTCAAAAATTCCAGGCTGTAGTCCCGGTCGCTGACTGTATCCATGGCATTTTCCGTCGGTGCAGTAAAGGAAAGCAACTCGCTCGTCACTGTCTCTTATACACATCTCCGAGCCCACGAGACATGCGCAGATCTCGTAT
>USHF01000262.1 GCA_900554465.1 uncultured Collinsella sp. | reverse complement strand
GCAGAAAGGCCGGCGATGCCATGACCGTTGAGCGTGCCCGCCTCAAGGCGCGTGGGCCACTCAAGCGGCTGCAGCGCATCGAAACTGTGCACGCCCGTGCCGCCCATGGCCCACGGAGCCACGTCGATGCCCTCCGCCACGGCCAGGCCGCCGGTGCCTTGGGGTCCCATGAGCCCCTTGTGGCCGGTAAAGCACACCACGTCGAGCCCCATGGCCTGCATATCGATATGCGCCGTGCCGGCAGACTGCGAGGCATCGACAATCACAAGTGCGCCGGCCGCATGAGCCATGGCGGCCACGCGCGCAATGTCGACCGCGTTGCCGGTCACATTGGAGGCGTGCGTCACCACCACGGCACGCGTGCCCGGCGCGACCAACCGCTCGAGCTCGTCATAGTCGAGCACGCCGTTCGCGTCGCAGCCCGCATGCTCAACGGTCACGCCCTGCTCTGCCGCCAGGCGGTTGAGCGGACGCAGCACGGAATTGTGCTCGAGCACCGTTGTGACCACACGGTCGCCGGGGCGCACCACGCCATTGATGACGGTGTTGAGCGCCACGGTTGAGTTGGGCGTAAAACAAACATGGTCAGCACGCGGGCAGCCCAGCAAGCGCGCAAGCTTGGCGCGGCAGCCGTGGATGGTACGCGCCGCATCGAGCGCGCCCGACGTGGCCCCGCGCCCGGCATTGCCGAGCGAGCACATCGCCTGCGTCACGGCATCGATGACCGCCTGCGGCTTGTGCATAGTCGTCGCCGCGTTATCAAGGTAAATCATCGCACGACCTCCCACATATCAATCACGGTAAAGCCCTCGATAGGAACGCCCGCCGCGGCAAGCTCGCCGCGCAGCAGGTCCTCATCCGAAGGCAGCGCCTTCCACGCCAAGCCGCAGCCGGCGGCAACCTCCCCGGGCACGGGAATCGTGCGCCCGGGGAGGCCGCGCTCGATGCACAGGGACTCGCAACCCATGGCGGCTGCCGTGGTGGGAAACGTGATGACAAGCGCCGGGCGCTTCTCCCTCATGGCAACTCCAACCAATACGCTACGGGCGCACGACGCGCACAGCCTGCTCCATCTTCTCCACGATCACGTACATGTTGGTGACCTCGCCCACCGCGAGCTGGTCTTTAATGCCATAGTGGTCGAGGCAGGTACCGCAGGTAAGGATCTCGACGCCCTGCTCCGCCAGGCCCTTCAGGTCGTCGAGCACCGGAGAGCCCTCGACGGTGAGCTTGGCGCCGCCGTTGTAGAACAGCATGGTCGCGGGCAGTTCCTCCTGCTGCGTCACGGCAAAGATGAAGGCCTTCATGAGTTTGTGGCCCAGCTCGTCGTCGCCACGGCCCATGCAGTCGGTGTAGACGGAAATGACGAGCTTGCCCTTGCCGGCGCTTGCGTCGCAAAAAGCGGCACCGTCCTGCTCGGGGTCCACAACGGACACGGCACCGGCGGTCGCGACAGTCACGTGCCACTCGGCGTCAGAAACCTTCTCGACCGAGGCCGTGCAGCCCTTCTCCTGCGCCATCTTGGAGATGTTCTTGACGGCGGTCTCGTTATCGACCGCGGTCACCACGGCACCCTCGCCATCAAGCTGTTTGAGCGCCTTAAGCGTCTTGACGACGGGCAGCGGGCAGGCATCGCCCATGGCATTGACTTCAATCTTGGTAGACATAGCAAATTCCTTTCGAAAGAGCCGTTCTAGAGAACGGTAAACAGTTACATAAACGTGCGGGCTAGCGAACAACGCGGACGGCAGGACCGCCCGGCTCCGCCTCGCACACGCGCCCGACAACGGCCGCGATGCGCCCCTCGGCATGTAGGCGGCGCGCAAGCTCATCCACATCGGCAGCAGGTGCCGCGATAAGCAGGCCACCCGAGGTCTGCGGATCGTACAGCGCGTCAAGCATGCCCGGCTCCAGGTCCTCGTCGGCAGCCACGCGCGGGCCAAAGAAGTCCTGGTTGCGGTAGGAGCTGTCTCTTATACACATCTGACGCTGCCGACGACTCCTTACGTGTAGAT
>USHF01000261.1 GCA_900554465.1 uncultured Collinsella sp. | reverse complement strand
GGGCTCGGAGATGTGTATAAGAGACAGCGCCTTGCCCGCACAGGAGCTTGCCTCCCTGGTGGACGCCGACAAGCTCGCGGGCGTGTACCCCAGCGTATCCGAGGCCCTCGCGGCTTTCGATGCTGCGGGCGAGTCTTTCGTAGCAGCCGGTACCATCACCCTAGCCGGCGAAGTAGCCGGTCTACTGCGCTAGGGCCTTTCCGCAGGGTAGCTAATTGACCTGCTCGCCAAGAAATGGGCCTATTTACTACGTTTGACCGGTTATCCCCGACCACGTCGAGAATTGCGAAATCAAAACCGCAGGTAGTTGGCTTGTCAATTTTCAAAAAAGACCTGCATGGTCGACCCATGCGGGTTAAACGTAGTAGATAGCCCGTTTTCGTGGCGCATCTCTAGACTGTCAAATTGGTCGACTTGGCCCCATGGCAGCTGCGGTGAAATAGTTCCTGGATTATGCGTCTGTGGGTCAATCGGGGAACTATTCCACCGCAACTTAGTTTGGGGACTTGGGGACCAGGTTAGTCTAGTCGGACTGGATCGTGGGGGTAGGCGTTGAGGATCTCGACGCCGGACTCGGTAACCAGGACCAGGTCTTCGATGCGGACACCGGTGTGGCCGGGGAGGTAGATGCCCGGCTCGATGGAGAACGTCATGCCCGGCTCTACGACCTGCTCGTTGACGAGCGAAACGTCGCCCGGCTCGTGGTCCTGCAGGCCGATCGAGTGGCCCAGGCGATGCGTGAAGTACTTGCCGTAGCCAGCGTCCTCAATCACGTCGCGCGCGGCACGGTCCAGGTCGCACATGCGCACGCCCGGTGCGATGAGCGCCTCGGCGGCCTCGTTGGCGCGGCGCACGATGTCGCAGATGTGTGCCGTCTCCTTGTCCGGCTCGCTCCAAAAGAACGTGCGCGTCATGTCCGAGCAGTAGTTGCGGCGACGTCCGCCAATGTCGAACAGCACCACATCGCCGCGCTTGAGTACGGTGCCGTCGGGCTCGTGATGCGGGTCGCCGGCGTTGGCGCCAAAGCTCACGATGGGCGGAAAGCTAAAGCCCTCGCAGTCGTGCTTGCGATATAGATTCAGCATCTGGTCGGCAATCTCGCGTTCCGTCACGCCCTCGTGGACGAGTTTGATGGCATCGGCCATCACGGCGTCGTTAGCGGCTGAGGACACGCGCATGAGCTCCTGCTCGGCGGCATCCTTGTGGGTGCGTGCTGCGGTGACGGCAAAGTCGCCCAGGAAGAACTCGCTTGCGGCGTAACGATCCATAAGGGGCAGCAAAAAGCCGGAGCGCATTACGGTATCGATGCCGAGGGGCTTGGATGGATTGACCTCGCGAGCGATGGCGTCGGTCACGACGTCGGTGTCGTTGTGGTAGGCCACGCGGGCATTGTCGTACTCGGGCAGCTGATGCAGGGCGTTGACTAAGATCACCGGCTCGGCATCGCGCGCGAGCAGCACGCCGCAAAAACGCTCGATCATATCGGCATAAAAGCCGGTCAGGTAATAGATCGACCACGGGTCGTTTACGAGCAGCTGCGCGCCGGGGTGCTGAGCCTCGAGCGCATCGAGCACGCGCGCCACACGCTGGTCATCGACATGTGCCATACATCGTCCTTTCGCTGGGTTGCCACCATGGTATCCCCAATGCCGGGGTAGTCAATTTGGGACGGGGCTATTTTAGCTGCATCAAACATGCGGGAATGATAGGTAAAAGTGGTCATAAGAGGGTCGTCCCGAATTAGCTGCTTTCAAAACTATGGCGGATTACGGGGCTGGACCTGTATTACTTGAACATGGGAAAAATTGCGAAATTAAAACCGCAGGTAGACGGCGTATCACAAATCGAAAAATGCCGGTATGGATGGGGGTCTCCGAATCAGCCCCGTAATCCGGCATAGTTTTGAAATGGCACTAAAGTAGGCATAATCTAAATATCGATCCCAAGGCAAGTTGCGGTGGAATAGTTCCTGGATGCCGGGGTTTTGGCGGAAATCAGGAACTATTTCCTGTCTCTTATACACATCTCCGAGCC
>USHF01000260.1 GCA_900554465.1 uncultured Collinsella sp. | reverse complement strand
GGAGATGTGAATAAGAGACAGACGACGTTCGACGCCATGCTCACGGTCGCGACGACCATGAAGCCGCTCGTCGCCTCGTCGGTGAATGCGCTTCCCGCTATCGCGTTCCGTCCCGAGCCGGGCCTGGTCGTGTGTGACCTCGACCTTGTTCGCGAGGCGGACCCCGAGGACCTCAAGCTCGGCTATGCGGTACTTGTTGGCACCATGCTTTCGAGCAGCAAGTCCCGCTGGAATCAGTTTACTGAGACCGTCCCCGAGATTCTTGCGGGCGAGGAGGTCGCGCTCGTTAATGCCGTTCAGTGGTCTCAGACTGCCCGCAAGGACGTACTGATGGCCACGAACCCGAGTGCCCGCTATGCGCTCGATTTTGGCAAGATGGGGGAGCGTGCCCTGCGCGCCTGCTTGGGCGATGCCGCTTCGCAGGTCCCTGCCTACCAGCTGTTGTCTGAGGGCATGCGCTTTGAGGCGCGCCTAGCACATGATGCCTGCGACTTCGATATCGATTACGTTTTTGAGGTCGATGACTGCCTGGAGGACTTTGGTATCGAGGAGCTTGCCTTCGATCTGGAGCCTGCCGCATATATCGAGGAGTTCCGCAGGCAGCAGTTTGTCCGCTCGAACCGCAGTATGTTGCCGCTGCCCGCAGCGCTCGGCGCCATTCGTCTAACGGGCGTTGAGGACGAGGTTCTTGAGCGCCATGCTCACGCCTACTTGGCTTCTCGCAAAGAACTTCTCTAAGATTTATTGACATCCATCGTCTTTCGTATCATGTTGAGGGACGGGTTTCCAATCGGTTGCGGTTTGCATGCGATTCCGACGTTCGGTTGAGACCCGTCCCGCACTTTTTGAGACAATAAGAAAGGAATCTGCATGTCTGAGTTTGCTGCCGGTCCTGCCGGTCGTATCGAACGTGTCCGTGCCCTGATGGTCGAGCGCGGCTACGACGCTATTGTGGTACGCGACGAGGCCAATCTTCGTTGGCTCACGGGCGTGAAGGGTGTCTTCGACTACACCTTCGAGTTCCCGCACGCGGCGTTTATTACGGCTGACCAGTGCCTGTTCCATACCGACTCGCGCTACCTCAACAGCTTTGAGGAGAACACGCCCGCCGGCAGCCCTTGGGTCTACGACATGGACGAGGGCACCATCCCTGGTTGGGTCGCCGGTAAGATCGCAGCCAACAAGTGCCGCGCCTGTGCTGTCGAGGACGACATGCAGATCAACTTCTACCAGGGTATTCAGCGTGGCCTGGAGGACCGTTCCGTCGCCTGCATGTTGCCGCTGATGCATGACGACATTCGCAAGATGCGCGCCATCAAGGACGCCGAGGAGATCGAGCTCATGCGCCATGCGCAGTCGATTACCGACGCCGCCTTCCAGCACATGCTCGGCTTTATTAAGCCCGGCATGACCGAGAAGCAGGTTCGCAACGAGCTCGAGAACTTTATGTTCGCCAACGGTGCCGACAGCCTGGCCTTCGGCTCCATCGTGGCGAGCGGCCCCAACACCGCCAACCCGCACGCCGTGCCGAGTGACCGCGTGATCGAGAAGGGCGACTTCGTCCTCATGGATTACGGCGCGGGCTACTGCGACTATCGCTCCGATATGACGCGTACCGTCGTGATGGGCGAGCCCACGCAGGAACAGCTCGACCTGTACGCGCTCGTGCGCCGTACGCACGAGGAGTGCGTCGCCGCCATCCATCCGGGCGTCGAGGGCAACGACATTTTCAAGCTTTCCAAGAAGATCATCGGCGATGCCGGCTATGGTGATTACTATAACCATGGTCTGGGTCACGGCGTGGGCATCGACATCCACGAGCTGCCCAACTTCAACCGCAGCAAGAACATCATCGAGGTCGGTTCGGTTGTCACCATGGAGCCCGGCGTCTACCTGCCCGGCGTGGGCGGCGTGCGCCTGGAGGACTACGGCGTGGTCACCGAGAACGGCTACGAGCCCTTCACCAAGACGCCGCATGACCTCCACGTCATCGATTTCTAGTCCATTTCGATAGATTTTTGGGGCGGGGCGTCCGGATAGCTGTCTCTTATACACATCTCCGAGCCCACGAGACAT
>USHF01000259.1 GCA_900554465.1 uncultured Collinsella sp. | reverse complement strand
GGTGTTGAAAAATGGGGCGGTTCCCCATATTATCGATGACGTCGACAGGCGGGGTGGTTCCCCGCGTACGTGCCATCTGAGTAACCGAGGGGAGGGCGCACATGGGAATGACTGGTGCATACGAGCGCAATCTCGATGCAAAAGGTCGTCTGTCCCTGCCTGCACCCCTTCGCGAGGAGCTTGGAGAGCACGTTCGCGTGTTCAAAGCCCTGGATGTCGATGCTCTGTACGTGTTCTCTGCCGAGGCCTTCGATAAGTGGGTCGAAGGACTCTTCGCGGGTCGTGAGGGCCACGAGGGTTTTAACCCGCGTGACATTAACGACCAGAAGCTCATGAGGGCGATCAACAAGCGCACCACGTCGATGGATGTGGACAGCGCCGGTCGTATCGGTCTTTCCGAGTCTCTCCGCAAGCAGGCGAACCTCGACCGCGAGGTCACGGTTGTGGGCAACTACGACCACCTTGAGGTTTGGGATCGCGCCGCGGCCGATGAGGACGATGACGATGAGGCCCTGCTGGACCTCTTCTTCTCGTAAGGGCAAGGCACGGGTAACGGATGGAGCGTGGGATCTTGACACAAGAATATCGGCATGAACCTGTCATGCTCGGCGAAGTGCTTGAGTCGCTGCAGCTAAAGAGCGGCTCCGTTGTCTGCGATTGCACCCTTGGCGGTGCCGGCCATTCGGTAAAGATGGCCGCGCAGGTGGGGGAGACGGGCCTTTTGCTCGGCGTCGATCAGGACGACATGGCCCTCGAGGCCGCTGGCGCCCGTCTGGACCGCGAGGTTCCCGGCGTTCCGCACCAGCTGCTGAAGGGCAACTTCGGCGACTTGGACGAGCTGCTTTGCTCGGCCGAGGTGCCCGGGGTCGATGGCTTCCTGTTCGATTTGGGCGTTTCGTCACCGCAACTCGATATCCCTGGCAGGGGCTTTTCGTATAACGAGGACGCCCCATTGGACATGCGGATGGATCCGGGTAATAACACCTTAAACGCAGCTGAGGTCATCAACACCTATAACGAACACGACCTCGCCCGGATTCTACGCGTCTACGGCGAAGAGAAGTTCGCCTCGCAGATCGCGCGCGAGATCGTGCGTCGCCGCGAGCAAGAACCGATCGAAACCACCGGCCAATTTGTCGAGATCATCAAGGCGGGTATCCCGGCTGCCGCTCGTCGGCATGGCGGACACCCGGCCAAGAAAAGTTTCCAGGCCATTCGCATCGAGGTCAATCACGAACTCGATGTGCTCGAGCGAGGGCTTGATGCCGCCACCAGGTGGCTCAACCCGGGCGGGCGTATCTGCGTCATCTCGTATCACTCGCTCGAGGACCGTATCGTAAAGAACCACTTTAAGGAGATGAGCCAGGGGTGCACGTGTCCGCCGGAGATTCCGGTATGCGTGTGCGGCAACGTGCCGATACTCAAGGTCATCACCCGCAAACCCCTGGTTGCCCAGCCTGATGAGGTTGAGCGCAACCCTCGGGCGAGATCAGCCAAAATCCGCGTGGCGCAGCGTCTGTAGGCGCGACCGCGCGATATTGGACCTCCCGCTCGCACCATAAACGAAGCTTAAACACACTACCAACGTACTCGGGATGGGAGGCGGCATATCATGGGCTACAACACCTCAAACGCAGCACTCGCCTATGATATGAACGCCATGCCCGCCTATCGTGAGACGCCGCAGGCTCCCGTTGCTCCCCGCGAGCAGCGCACGCCGCGCTTTGATGTCTACACGGGCGCGGGCCGTCAGGCAAACCAGGCAGTAAGCCCGGTTTTCATGAGCGTTCTTAAAACGTTTTGCATCATTGCGGCCATCTTCATGACGATCGGTGTCGCCCGCGTGGCGCTCGCCGGCGTTACGGCCCAGGTGCTCAACAGCAACGCCGCGCTTACCAACACGCTCGAAAAGGCGACCGATGAGAGCTCCGACCTGGAGGTCATGCACTCGGTCTATGGCGCCGACACGCGCATTCGCGACCTTGCGGGTGCTTATGGCATGGTGGAGCCCAGCGAGAGCGTTACACTTGACTTTTCGCAGGATGCAGCCGCGGGCGCCAACGCGACCTGTCTCTTATACACATCTCCGAGCCCACGAGACATGCG
>USHF01000258.1 GCA_900554465.1 uncultured Collinsella sp. | reverse complement strand
AACGACCGCAAGATCACCTTTATCGATACCCCGGGTCACGCCACCTTTACGGCTATGCGTGCCCGTGGCGCCAAGGTGACCGACATCGTCATCCTGATCGTCGCCGCCGACGACGGCGTCATGCCCCAGACGGTCGAGTCGATTAACCACGCCAAGGCTGCTGGCGTACCCATCGTCGTTGCCGTCAACAAGATCGATAAGCCGGGCGCCAACCCCGACCGTGTGCGTCAGGAGCTCACCGAGTACGGAGTCATCCCCGAGGAGTGGGGCGGACAGAACATGTTCGTCAACATCTCGGCTAAGCAGAAGATCGGTATCGACGAACTTCTGGAGACCGTGCTGCTCCAGGCCGACGTGCTCGAGCTCAAGGCCAACCCGGACACCTTTGCCTCCGGCAACGTCCTCGAGGCCAAGCTCGACAAGGGCCGCGGCTCGGTCGCTACCGTGCTCGTGACCCGCGGTACTCTGCACGTGGGCGATACGCTGGTCGCCGGCCTTACCTACGGCCGCGTCCGCGCCATGCTCGACCCCAAGGGCCGCGCCGTCACCGAGGCCGGTCCCTCCGACGCCGTCGAGATTTTGGGCCTGCAGTCCGTGCCCAACGCCGGCGACGAGTTCCGCGTGTTCGAGGACGAGCGCGAGGCACGCGCCCTGGCCGACGAGCGTTCGCTGAAGGCCCGTATCGAGGAGCAGAGCCGCGTGAAGCACGTCACGCTCGAGAACCTCTTCGAGACCATCGCCGACGCCGAGGTCAAGGAGCTCAACCTGATCATCAAGGCCGACGTCCAGGGTTCCATCGAGGCTCTTCAGGACTCGCTCGACAAGATGGATCAGTCCGAGGTCCGCATCAACACGATCCACTCCGCTGTCGGCGCCATCAACGAGACCGACGTCGTTCTGGCCGACGCCTCCAACGCCATCATCATCGGCTTTGGCGTCCGTCCCGACGGTAAGGCTCGCTCCGCCGCCGAGCGCGAGGGCGTCGAGATCCGTTGCTACGACGTCATCTACAAGTGCCTCGAGGAGCTCGACGCCGCCCGTATCGGCATGCTCAAGCCCACCGAGGTCGAGGTCGCCACGGGTACCGCGACCGTCCTGGACACCTTCAAGGTGCCCAAAGTCGGTATCGCCGCCGGTGTCCGCGTCGAGGAGGGCGAGATCGCCGCGACCGATTCCGTGCGCCTGGTGCGCGACGGCATCGTGGTCTTCAACGGCAAGATCGCCTCGATGCGCCACTACAAGGACGAGGCCAAGAGCCTCAAGAGCGGTTCCGAGGGCGGCATTGGCCTGGAGAACTTCCAGGACATCAAGCCCGGCGATCAGATCGAGGGTTACCGCATCGACCAGGTTGCCCGTACCGAGTAGGGGGTAGCGCTATGAAGCAAACGCAGGCAACCCGCCGTCTGGGCGAGCAGCTTCGCGAGAAGCTTGGTTATATCCTGCTCTTTGAGGTTTCCGATCCGCGTCTCGACCTGGTTACTTTGACCGCGGTCGAGGTCGCGGTGGACCGTTCGTTCGCGCGTGTGTACGTGTCGTGCGATGCGAGCCGCTACGACGAGGTCATGGAGGCGCTCGCAAGCGCCAAGGGCCGCATTCGTAGCCTGTTGGCTCGCTCGCTCGATTGGCGTGTCACGCCCGAGCTCGATTTTCGCATTGATCGCTCGACCGATGAGGCCGAGCGCATCACGCGTGCGCTGGAAAACGTTCCCGCCACGCTTGCGATCGAAAAGGACGAGGACGGCTATCCGATAGCGGATGCCGCCCAGGAGGCAGCTTTAGATGACTAATTCCGCCGACCTCGCCTCGTGCGAGTCTGCAGATATTCAGCGACGCATCCTCGAGCTCATCGAGGGTGCGTCCTCCATTGCGATTTCGGGACATACTTCTCCCGATGGCGATGCCTTGGGCTCCGTATTGGGTCTGGGCCTTTCGCTCATGAAGTTTTTCCCCAACAAGGACATTGCGCTGCTGCTGGCAGACGATGACCCGGTTCCTCGCATTTACCGCTTTATGGAAGGCTCCGATCGCCTGGTGCCGGCATCTGCGTACGCCGGCAATCCGGACCTGTTCATCTCCTGTCTCTTATACACATCTCCGAGCCCATGAGACATGCG
>USHF01000257.1 GCA_900554465.1 uncultured Collinsella sp. | reverse complement strand
CTCGGAGATGTGTATAAGAGACAGGCTTTTTGAGGCGCTTTTGGAGGGAATCAGGACCGGCGTGCCCGCCGGCAAGCTCGCGCTCGACTTCCATGTCGCCATCGCACGCGCGTCGGCCCGCATCGCAAGCGAGATCTGCGTCCGTGAAGACCTCGACACCGTCGCGCTCTCGGGCGGCGTGTTCATGAACCGACTTTTGCTTCGGCTCCTTACCCACGAACTCAAAGACGCCAGTCTTGCCGTCTTGGTCTCCCACGCCGTGCCCGTCAACGACGGCTGCATCGCCTACGGTCAGGCCGCCATCGCTCGCGCTCGCCTCGCGCAGACGGCATCGCGATAGGCTGTTTTGCCAGCCTGCGCGCCGCCGTCTCACAGGTGTAACGCGTTTGCTCGTGACTCCCGCGAGCGCTACCATCAACTGATGGGTAATTAGGCGCCTATCCAGCGCAAAACGTATAAAAGGGGAACATTATGTGCCTTGCCGTTCCCGGTAAAGTGGTCAAACGCGACGACGACCTTAAGGCGACCGTCGACATGATGGGCATCGAGCGCCCCGTTTCGCTGCGCCTCGTGCCGACGGCACAGGTAGGCGACTATATTCTCGTGCACGCCGGCTTTGGCATTCAGATTGTCGACGAGCAGGAGGCGCAGGAGACGCTCGACCTGGTCAACACCATGACCGAACTGGTCGAAGAAGACCAGCTGGCCACCAACCCGGCGGAGGCTTACTAGTGGCGGCCGGACAGCCGGCTCGCTCCGGTATCGACTTCTCGGCATTCCGCGATCCCAAGCTGGCTCGCGAGCTCATCGAGCACATCCGTGAACTCGTCGGCGACCGCGCCATCAACCTTATGGAAGTCTGCGGCACGCACACCGTGAGCATCGGTCGCTATGGCTTTCGCTCCATTATGCCTGCCGGGCTCAAACTGCTGAGCGGTCCGGGTTGCCCCGTCTGTGTTACCGCCAACCGCGATATCGACCATGCAATCGCGCTCGCCAAGATGGACGGCGCCATCATCACCACCTTTGGCGACATGATGCGCGTGCCCGGGTCGTCTACCTCGCTCGCCGCGCAAAAGGCGGCGGGGCGCGATATTCGCATTGTGTACTCCCCGCTCGATGCACTCGATATCGCCGAACACAACCCCGATCGCCCGGTCATCTTTATGGGCGTCGGCTTTGAGACCACGACGCCCACCATCGCCGCCGCCATCTTGGAGGCCGATGCACGCGGACTCCAGAACTTCTCGGTCTATTGCGCCCACAAGACCACGCCGCCGGCGCTGCGCGCCATCGCCAACGATCCCGAGACCACTATCGACGGCTTTATCCTTCCGGGACACGTCGCCACCATCACGGGCTTAGCCCCCTTTGACTTTTTGGTCGATGAGTTCGAGACCCCAGGCGTAGTCACCGGATTTGAGCCGGTCGATATTCTGCAGGGCATCTGCATGCTGGTCCAGATGGTTGTTGAGGGGCAGCCCGCAATCGACAACGCCTACCGCCGTGGCGTCAACGCAGACGGCAACCCCGTGGCGCGCCAGCTGGTCGAGCAGGTGTTTGAGCCATGCGACACCACGTGGCGCGGGCTGGGGCCGATTGCCAACTCGGGCCTTTCCATCCGCCCCGAGTTCTCGCGCTTTGATGCCCGCACTCGCTTTGACGTGCCCGTTGAGACGACGGTCGAGCCGCGTGGGTGCCGCTGCGGTGACGTGCTGCGCGGGGCCATTGCGCCGAGCAGCTGCCCGCTCTTTGGCCGCACCTGCACGCCCGAGCACCCCGTCGGCCCGTGCATGGTGAGCTCCGAGGGCAGCTGCGCGGCGTACTACCGCTACCGCGACTAGCCCGGACACACCCGCACACCGGCACCACCCACGATTGGAGTTTTCGATATGTCCCATAGCGTTACCGATAGCACCGTCCTGCTGGGCCACGGCTCTGGCGGCCAGATGATGAAACGCATCATCGATGAGGTCTTTTTGGATGCCTTTGGGTCGCCCGAGCTGCTCGAAGGCAACGACGCCGGCGTCGCCGCGCTGCCCGCGAGCGGGCGCATCGCCATGTCGACCTGTCTCTTATACACATCTGACGCTGCCGACGACTCCTTACGTGTAGATC
>USHF01000256.1 GCA_900554465.1 uncultured Collinsella sp. | reverse complement strand
TCTACACGTAAGGAGTCGTCGGCAGCGTCAGATGTGTATAAGAGACAGGTCTTTAAGCGGTTTATGAACACCGTTCTGACCGGTACCGAGCGCGAGGAGTTTGCGACCGGAACGGCGCCCACCTACAAGAACAACAGCGTCTGGAAGTTCTACGGCACCAACAACACCAAGAAGTCGGAGAACGACGACAAGGACGAGGACGAAGAGGAAGAGGAAACCACCACAACAACTACCACGACGACCACGACCACCGAGACCTCGGGCGGCGACACCACCGGCGGCACCGGTACGACCGGTGGCTCGACGGGCGGCTCCACTGGTGGCTCGACGGGCGGCTCCACTGGTGGCTCGACCGGCGGCGATGGCGGCACGCCTACGCCTACGCCCACTCCCGACCCCTCGCCCACGCCTGACGATACGGTCGGCTAAGAAGTACGCGACTAAAGCCAACAAGGCCCCGAGCAGCTTATTGAACTGCTCGGGGCCTTTTAGTTTGAAGCGACCTGGTGGGCGGTCTTTATACCGGCAAACAAAAAGGGGTACCGACCAACGTCGATGCCCCTTACAAGCCACTATGTCAGCGCACGCAATGCCGAGCGCACGGCCCGCACACCTACTTGCGAGAATTGCTCAGCTTATTGATCAGCGCCTCGAGGCGCTCGCCGTCCTCGGCCGTCTGGGCAATAACCAAAATCGTATCGTTGCCGGCAAGCGAGCCAAGCACATCGGGCAACTCTGCCGCATCAACGGCGGCGGCGATGCCGGAAGCCGTGCCAGGCTGAGCCTTGATCATAACCAGATTATCGGTACGCAGAACGCCCGTTACGAGCTCGGAAACCATACGCTGCAGGTGCAGGTCCTCTGCCAGAACATAGATGCCCTCAGGGAGCTTACGCAGCCCCATATCGGCAATATCGCGAGAGACAGTCGCCTGCGTGCAATCAAAGCCCATAGCACGGAGCTCATCGACCAGCACGCGCTGCGTGCGGACATCCTTATTGCGCACAATATCTCTAATGGCATCCTGGCGCCCATTGCGTTTTTTAGCCATACAAACCCTCTCTCCAAAAGATGGCGGAGACAATCAATCAGTGATTGAATAGTTTAACGCTATTTGAAGGCTTTTGTGTATAAGAACGCATTTCGAAACAATTCTATGCAAGTTTGTTTCGTAATGAGCCGTTTAGGCGGTTTTTGCGCCCGTCCGGTTAAGAAAAGCTGCCAGATGCGTACACATCACGCAGCGCGCGGGCTTGGCGCTGGCGATCGGCCCAAACAACAGACCGAGTCCCCGATGGTTATCCTTGAGCGCGGCGACCATCTGACGGGTTCGAGGCGCCTCGAGCATATCACGCATGCGGGCGGAACGCTCGATTGACGACACTCCATGCGGGCTCAGACACAAATTCTCGATGCAGGCGACCAGTCCGGCAAAGTAGAACTTTTGGCTTGCCAGCTTGAGCCGACCACCGCTATCTGCTTCCGAGAGTGAGTCCGCAAGCTCGTCGAGCGCCCGGGCGTCATCGGATACCTTGGCATACATGGTGGGATCAAAGGCATCTGTAAGCTTAGGCGCCGCCGCGTGGAAACAAGCGTCGCCGCATCCGGAGACGCGCTGTGCCTGCGAGAGCGCGCACGCCATAAACCCAACCGTGCGAAACGTCTTATCGCACAAAAGACATGCCTCAAACAGTGGACGGCTGTACATCACGCCAGAGACTTGAGCAACCAAGCCGCCTAAAATCAACTGGGGCAGCCCAGTCACCATAGAAGACTCGTCTTCTATGGCAATAGAGGCAGCATCCAAGACGCGCGAATGACGCTCGCGATGCGCATCGTATCGATCGAGCGACACCGAGGGGAGCACAATGTCTGCCGCAGTATCGCACGCGATATCGACCATCTTGGAAAGGGCCTGCGGAGCAAACCACTCATCGGCGTTCATGGCGATGATTTGAGAGCCGCGCGAGGCATCAAAACCGGCACGAAGACAAGCGCCGCGCTTCGCGTCCTCGACGTCAATCAAATCAATATGGATGTCCCTGTCGGCAGCAACTTGAAGCGAATGGCGCACACCTGTCTCTTATACACATCTCCGAGCCCACGAGACATGCGCAGATCT
>USHF01000255.1 GCA_900554465.1 uncultured Collinsella sp. | reverse complement strand
AGCGTCAGATGTGTATAAGAGACAGGTGTGGGCGTGGGGTCCACGGCAGCGGAGCCAAAGCTGATGGTGCCCGCGAGCGAGGCCATCTTGCTCTCCCAGCCGTTCTGCCCAATCAGCGCCCTCAGCGCCGCCTCACACGTGCCCCACTCGGTGCGCTTGGTGGCGTGTGCGAAGGTGGGGAAGTCGGTCGTGTTGGTAATGATGTAGTTGTTGGTGGCGACGGTATAGGTCTTGGTGGGATCGAGCGTGCTGCCGTCCTTGGCGAGTGTGGCACTCACAATGCGCTTGCCTTCGGGCTGCGTCCAATCAATCGTCACGTTGATGCCGCCAAAGGAGAGAACGCTGCCAGAGTCATCGCGCCACTTGTACTTGTCTTGCGCTTCCTGCTCGGTATGGCCGGCTGCCACGTAGGCTTGCTGAAGCTCATAACTGTGATTGCACTCGTCGCTGATCTGCAGCGAGTGCTCGAGCGCTGCGAGGAAGTCCGCACCGGTCATGGTCCAGGTCTCCACGGTGTTGCCGTAGGGCGAGATAGCGATGACGTTGCCTGCGGTCACATCGCCTGCAGCGATGCCGCCGCGGATGCCACCCGCGTTCTTGATGGCAAGGTCTGCGCCCGTCAGGTCAAGATAGGAGCCGCAGATCACATGGCCGATGGTCTGGGCCTTGGTGGTGTCGCCCTCCTTGCTGGGGCGGAAATCGGTGGTGCGCACCATTTCCCAACCATGCGTGCCTGCGGCGTCCTCGCCGTAGAAATAGTTGGTGGTGGATGTGCCGAGCACCTTGTTCGATTCGTTTTCAAAGGCCTCGTCGAGCGGCTTGATCTTGTTGCGGACGGCTTCAAGGCGGCTTTGGTAGTCGGAGCCCTTGTCGGGGTCTGCCAAAAGGTCGTTGACGTTCTTGGCGGTGTAGAGCTTCTCGTCACTGCCGTCTGCAGGGACCGTGACCGTGTCATCGTCGGTCGTCTCGGTGCCATTCGTGTCGTACTTGTACGGAATGGAAAGCAGCCCCACCTCGGCAAAGGCGCTGCCCGCTTCGACGACGCGGACCGACTTGCCGTCAGCCCCCGTCACGTTTTCGTCTAAGTTGATGTGCTCGTGGCCCGCGACCAGTGCATCGACCCCAACGAGCTTTGCAGCAAAGGTCTTGGCGTTGAGCGTGTGCGCGATACAGACGACAACGTTGCAGCCCTCTGTCTCGCGCAGTCGCTTGGCCTCGGCATTGATGGCGTTCGCGGCACTCGAGAACGACGTACCCGCGACCAGGTCCGCGCGCAGCGAGGATTCCAGCGACTCATCCATGGCACCCACGACGCCGACCTTGATTTTGTAGTCGAATGTGGAGTGATCTTCGCTATCCTCCCAGGTGCGATCGAGCGTCTTGGTGATACTCGAGCTCCATACGCCGCTCGTAGACTTCGCGTTCGCGCAGAGCATGGCGAAGGGCGTGCCGGTGGGGCTGTAGCCGGTCATGGTGCGGAGTTTGTCCGCGCCGTAGCTCCAGTCGTGGTTGCCTGGCGTGGTCGCGTCGTAGCCGTCTGCATAGAAGGTGTCCATGAGCTCGGCGATGCTCTTACCCTCGCTCATGGTGGCGAAGGACTGTCCGTGGAAGGTGTCGCCCGCATCGAGCAAAAGATCGGGGGCGTTGCCCTGGGCGCTATAGAGAACTGCCAGTCCGTCGAAGCCGACGGTGCCGGTGCCCTTGCTTTCGTTGTAGCTGTACTTGTAGCTGCCGTGGATGTCGTTGGTGTGCATGACGGCCACGGAGCCGTCAATAGCGGCGGGCAGGTTCCCCGCGAAAGCGAGGCTTGGGATGCCTGCGAGCGAGCCGGCAAACAACGCGGCGGCTAACGCAAGGCGGGGGAGTCTTTTCATGGCAGTTTCCTTAGTCCTTAGCCAGAATGTCTGGTCGAATATCGGATTATCGACATAATATGCGAAAACCGCCGCAAGGGCGTCTGTCCCTTTGCGGCGGTTTTGACGTTTGCGCAGGTAAAACCTGCCAAAATAAACCTGTCCCTCTTTGGCACTTATTGGCAGGTTTTAGCTCAGCAGCATGCGGTCGTTGGCGAGCTCGCCGCCCGAGACCTCCTCGAACTTCTGCAGCAGGTCGGCCACGGTGCTGTCTCT
>USHF01000254.1 GCA_900554465.1 uncultured Collinsella sp. | reverse complement strand
ATCTACACGTAAGGAGTCGTCGGCAGCGTCAGATGTGTATAAGAGACAGGTGCATCCTCGCCCTCACCATCGCGACGGCGCAGTACCAGATATGGAACGGCCTCGGCACTCAGATGCTGAGGGGCTTCACAGGTCACGCGCTCGCGCCTAAGACCTTCGCCTGCCGCGGGATCGAAGTCCCTTACGATATCGCCCTCACCCACACACTTCGCCTTGTCGGCGCCAACGGCCTTAGCGTCGTCAGCGGCCTTGTCGGCGTCAGCGGCCTTAGCATCGTTAGCGGCCTCGGCATGCGTCCGCAACTCGGTCCACACGGCCGCCGGATAGCACTCGCGCGCCTGACGATCGTGGGTCACACGGGCGAGCGTAACCGGACCACGCGACGCTTGTATCGCGCGGCCAAAGCGTGCGCGCAGCAAGGCCGCAGGCTCAAGCGTCACGCCCTCGCGACCGAGGCTCGCCGTCAGCGTGGTCAGCGGCCCCTCTTCGTGTGAGAGCGGATAGCTGTCCAAGTCGACATCGGCAAACAGCACGGCATCGTAGTCGCCGGGACGCAGGACCGACGCATCGGCAAGCGACGCGAAGCGTACTTGCGCCCGTGGCGTGCGATCGACCTCGTAGGTCGCGTAATCGTAAGCGGTACTGCGCTTGTCCACCTTGGTTCGAACGCCGTCGAGAACTGGCACGGTCGCGGCTTGCGACACGTCGAGCGCGCGAGCATCGTTCATAAGGATGTCGATGGCATGGCGCAGCAGAGCCGTCTCTGCCTGGCGACGGGCCTGGCCGTCAAGGTCGCCTAGAGCGCGATCGGGCAGCGCCTCGGCAACGGCGAGCATGGCCTTGAGCGCCGTCACGGGTTTGTCGCGCCACAGCGCCTGAAACACGTCCGAGACCACGCATGGCACGTTCTTAAACCAGTTTTCTTCGCTGGCGGCCTTGCGGGCGCCCCTCACCTGGCCCTGCACGCTCTGCAGCAGGCTCTTGACGCCCGCAGTGGTCTTGCTGCGCGACAGGCGCATGTTCTTGTCGAAGCCGCGGGCGCTCGCGGCGTCGGCACCCGAAAGCGGGCTATAAATCCAGTCGGTAAGCTCTGGAGCGGGCCACCACTCGGTCTTGGAAGCGGCGCCCTCGTCGGCGGCTTTCATACGCTCAATCAGGTTGGCGAGCGCCGTAAACTGCCTGCCCGCGATGGACTGGGAAAACGCCGTAAACTCAGTCGTCTCGGCCGCAATGTGACGCGCCGCCAAACGAGCAGCGAGTTCGCCGAACAGCTGGGGCGCCCGGGCGGAAACCACGAGCACGCGCGCGGGGTCGGCGTTCGTCGCGGCGCCGTCGCGCGACACGGACTCCTCACATGCCGCGACCAGGTTCTCGAGAGCATCCACATAAGCGCGGGCGCGGGCATGGGGGCCGGCCACCTCTATAAAAAAAGGCTGAGCAACAGGCGCAGAAGCGGTCTCGGACGCGCCGGCGTCCTCCCCCAACGGGGCGGCCTCAAACAGCACACCGCGGGCATCAAAGGCGGCAGCCAGGTCCTCGCGCATCGCCGCCTGCTCGCAAGCGAGCAGCACGACAACCTCTCCCCCGCTGCTCGCCACGGCCGACAACAGCTCGAGCAGGCTATGCGTAAACGACGTGACCCCACGCACGCAGACGGTGCGGGTGCACGCCGGAAGGTTGTCTGTCAGCACCTCGGCCATAAGGTCAGCCGCCTCGCAGGGCTCGACCATATCTCGACGGTCCAAGCCGTTCGCATAGGCGCTCAACAGCTCGAACACGCGGGCCTCGGCGTCGCTTTTGGGCTCGAGCTGAGCGGCGGCATCGCGGCGGCGCTCGTCGCCCGTCCCTGCCACGCCCGGCAACACGTCGCGGGCCATACGCGCAAGCATGCGTACCGTGCCTTGGCTGCGCGAGAGCGGCTGTAGGGCAGCGTCGTCGCGACGGTCGATCATGTCCGAGAACAGCATCTGGCGCTGAAGGTTATCCACAAAGCTGCGGCCATCGCCCATAAGCTCCCACAGCGAGCGGAGCCACGATGTGGGCGTCTTGTAATCGATACCCAGCGAAACCCCGGCTTCTGCCGCATCATGGCGGCACAGGTCGAGCTCGGCAAATGCTGTCTCTTATACACATCTC
>USHF01000253.1 GCA_900554465.1 uncultured Collinsella sp. | reverse complement strand
GCATACGAGTACAGCAGCTCCCAGCGGTCCATCTCATCGCGCATGGTGGCTAGCGTGCCGGCCAGAATACCCGCAAGGACGTCACCCGAGCCAGCGGTCGCCAACGACGCCGGGCCAGAGAGCGGCAGCAGCACGCGCTCAACACCGCAAATGGCCGTCGTCGGGCCCTTAGCGATAACAACGAGGTTATCGGAACCGGCGGCCCAGACAACCTTTTGCGCGGCGGCAATCGCGGTTCCAAGGTCATTGACCTCATCACCGGCGACGAGACGCGAAAGCTCACGATAATGCGGCGTCATAACGAGCGGCTGCTCACGACGATACATCTCGGGATTACTGTCGATGCCATCGATTGCAATCTTGGCAAGGCAGTTGAGAGCATCGGCATCCAAGATAAGCGGTACGTCGAGCTCAAGCAGACCCGAAACCACCTGCATGGCACCGGCAGATGTCGTCAAGCCGGGACCACACAGCACGCAGCTATATTTCTTGGCAATCTCACATACCGTCATGCGCGCAGCGGCACCAAAAGAACCGCGGGAATCAGATGGAATAGCAAAGACCGGAATCGAGGGGAGCGCCATGCGGATAAGGTTGGCACACGCATCCGGAGTCGCGACTGCCACATAGCCGGCGCCTGCGCGGGCAGCGGACTTGGCAGCCATAATGGCCGCACCAGGATACTGCGCCGATCCGGCAACAATGAGCACCGAGCCGCGCGAGTACTTATCGATATTCGTAGGCAGCGGAGCAAAATAGTCCACAAGGTCACCGGGTTCCACGATCTCGGCAGCATGGTCGACATCGTCAATAACCTCATCAAGGCGGTCATACAGACCGCCGCAGACCAGATCGCCTGCATATTCGGGACCGTCAGCGCTGTATAAGCCGATCTTGGGAGCAATCATCGTCACCGTACGCTCGGCACGAATGCAGTCGTCATCCACCACACCCGTCTCGGCATTCAGGCCCGAAGGAACATCGATGGAGACAACGCGATCGGCATTTTCATTGACCGTGGGGATCCAGATTGAAAACGGCGCACGAAGATCGCCATGAAAACCGGTACCAAAAATGGCATCGACTACAACATCAGCCTTATCAATCAGCACCTCCAGCTCATCACGAGAGGGGCCGACACACACATGCACGTCGCGACCAGCAGTACGACGGGCGACATGACGAGCGAGAGCGGCAGGGATCTCATCCGGCTCAACCGGAGAGACGATATCTACATCAACGCCCTTATGCGTCAGAATGTCAGCGGCAACCCAGCCATCTCCGCCATTGTTGCCAAAACCGACCAATACAAGAACGCGATCGGGGTTGAGCTTTAAAATCTCGTTGGCAGCAAATTCGCCCGCCAACTCCATGAGTTCGGCCTTCGAGGTACCCTCACGCTCGATAATATCTTCGAGGCGAACGACTTCCTCGGTACTCAAAACCGGTTTCATCTATGCTCCTAGCGCATCTTGCGGATCATCATCCAGATGTTCCGACAAAGCAGATTGTTGCAGCTGTTCGAGCTCGTCTAAGACAGAACGAGCCTCTTTAAATGTCTGAGCAACGCGCTCCTTCGTGCTCACCTTTTCTTCCTTGGGTTTAGGTCGAGCATCCTCGGTGATCGCAATGGCATTAGCAACAGCCAAGTCACCCGTCAGAGTAATAGAAAGAGCGACCTCGACAACGCCCAATTCCTGGGCGATTTCGAGAGCACGGCCCGAAAGCAGCGCTTTTGGCTTGCCGAGCTTATCGCGCGTTACGGAAACGTCTTTACGGCCAACGCCCTGGCTAAAACCCGTACCAAGCGCCTTAAGTACCGCCTCGCGAGAAGCAAAACGACTGGCATAATGCGCGGCAGGACGAGACGAGGCATCGCAATACGAACGCTCTTCATCGGTAAACACGCGCCGAGCAAACGCGGGCGTCTTCTCAAGGATTGAATTCATTCGGGAAATCTCGACGATATCAACGCCGATTCCGGCTTCGGCCATAATCACCTCCATGCTGCACAGACTATGACATTGTAGCCCGTTCGCAGAAGATGCAACAAACGAGGGTCAAAAACACAGCGACAGTGGAGTGATGGCCCTATAAGCGCAAAAAAGGGGGAGGCCGCGAGGCCTCCCCCTTCTTCAAGTCATCCGACGGCT
>USHF01000252.1 GCA_900554465.1 uncultured Collinsella sp. | reverse complement strand
GGCTCGGAGATGTGTATAAGAGACAGACCCAATACAACGCCGGCACCGCGGCGGGCGACGCCGCCGGCACCTGGAGCTGGGACGGCGCCGACGACATGAAGCTCAACGGCTATAACGGCGGCGCGATCGAGGCAGCGGGCAAGCTCAACGTGAGCTACGAGGGCAACAACACCGTCACTAACGACAACGGCCGCGGCATCAAGGTTAAGGATGGCGCGAACGAGAACGCCGAGCTTAATATTCAGGGCGACGCGTCCAGCACGCTCAACGTGACATCTTCTCGTGACGCCATCACCTCCGTCGGCAACATCAACATCGACGGCGCTGGCACTGTCAACGCCACGAGCACCGAGCACGATGCCATCGATGCCGGGGGCGATGTCACCATCAAGGGCTCGGGAAACGTTAACGCCACGGGCGATTCGGATGGCATCAGGGCCGACGGCAACATCACGATCGACAACAGCGGAACCGTCACCGCCAAGGCCACCGAGGATCAGGGTATCGATGCTAACGAGAACCTCATCATAAAGGGCGGCGGCAAGGTAGAGGCAAGCTCTATCAAAGACAATGCGATTTGGGCCGACGGCAACATCGAGATCTCGGGTGGCAGCCAGGTCAAGGCAAGCTCCGAGGAAGACGCCGCCATCGACGGTAAAAACAGCCTCACGGTCACGAACGCTTCCCTCAACGCAAGTGGCGTTGGGTATGGCATCTATGTCTACAAGGGCATCACGCTCGATGGCGCGACCGTGACGGTCCGCGCAAGCTCAGATGGCGGGGAAGCCAGCGCACTCTTCACCGATGAGGACAACATCGTCATCAAGAACGGCTCGACTGTGGATGCGCTCGCAGAAGGCAGGTTCTCGGTTGCAATCTCCACCAGTAATTTCTACTCCGACGAAGCGGGTGGCCATATCTACATCAGCGACTCCGTTGTCAAGGCCATAGCCCGCTATGCCGAGACCGGCGGCGACGGCCCCGACCACTACAGTGGAGACCAAAACGACGAAATCATCCCTGAGTCCGAGGGCCTGAACATCGGCATCTTCGCGCAGACCGAGAAGGGCATCACGCCCGCGACCATCTCGATCGTCCGCAGCAAGGTCACGGCCGAGGGAGACACGGCGGCTATCTTCGCCCTTGCCATGAGCGCGGACGGCAAGGCGATCGGCACCATCGAAATCAAGGACGCCATCATCCAGACGCCTGCAGGCGGCAAAGTCATTGACTATCGCAACAAGGAAGAGCTCAGCGACGGCATCGTCTACGAGGCGGGGCAGACCATTGGCACGGGCGATGCCACGATTGACTCCCCCTATGACGCCGCTGTCGCCAAGAGCACGGTCATCGTGCCTCCCGAGGAGACCAAGCCCGAGGAAAAGCACGGCAAGACCAAGCCCGAGGGTTCCAAGTCCGAGGGCACGAAGACAACCAAGACCGTTGCAGTTGCAGCCAAGGGAGCCAAGACCGTCGGCAAGCTCGCGGCAACCGGCGACACCTCGGGTGCGGCCATCGTGGCAACCGTCCTTGCGGGAACAGCCGCTATCGCCGCAGGCACCATGGCGAGCCGCAAGCGCTCTTAGACGCCTCTGCGCACATGGCAGCTCCCGCGAAGGCCCCGAGTCCCAGCACCGTTTAACAACGCCACCGCCGAGCTCCCCTCCGGCGGTGGCGTTTTCCATATGCGTCCGCAGGGTATGCACGAGATTGTCTTTGGTCTAGCCCAACCTGCATGAGCCGGCGTGCGACAATGGGGGCCGTCGATATCACAACGCCGAGAGAAGCCCGTCATGGAAGCGCATCAAAAGCAGATAACCGTTCATGCACAGCATGCCGAAAGCGCACCAGTCATCTATCTTCCCGTGGTCATGGGCGACGGCACGGAGGTTTATGAACGCTGCCGAGAGCTCAACTGCCCGCCCTTCACGCTTGTCGGCATTGGCAGCCTCAACTGGAATCGCGAGCTGAGCCCCTGGGTATGCGACGGTACCGTGCGCGATGCCGAGCCCTTTGGTGGACAGGCCGCTGGTTTTCTTGACGAGTTGTTGAAGCAGATAATCCCAGAGGCCGAATCATCGCTCCCGCAACCGCCCACCTGGCGCGGCGTTGCCGGCTACTCGTTGGCGGGTCTTTTTGCTGTCTCTTATACACATC
>USHF01000251.1 GCA_900554465.1 uncultured Collinsella sp. | reverse complement strand
CGAGATCTGCGCATGTCTCGTGGGCTCGGAGATGTGTATAAGAGACAGAGGTATCGGCAAGCTCGGCGACACGGTTCTCGACCTGGGCAAACGCACGATCAGAGAGCACAAACTGCGCCGCACCCATCACATAGGAGCCCTGTGCAAACGACGCGCCGCTCCACTTTTTGGAAGACGAGAACGGAATGACCGACAGCGGCTCGGACACCTCGACCGGACGGTCGGCGTAATAGTTGAGCAGCGCCTGACAGGTCTCGTTGGCATCGGCCGAGGTCGCACGTGCGACGTTAGCCAGGGCAAAATCGAGCACCGTGGTATCGACGGGAACGGCGGCGTCGCCCTCCCCCGCACCCATACCCTCGACCGGCAGCGGATACGTACCCTCGACCTCCATGCGACCCGACGTGATGGTGCCCGTCTTGTCCAGGCACAGCACGTCGACGCGAGCGAGCGTCTCGATGCAGTAAAGCTGCTGCGCCAGCACCTTGCGGCGGGCCAGGCGCACCGTGGCGATGGCGAGCACCGACGAGGTCAGAAGCACCAGGCCTTGCGGGATCATGCCCAGCAGGGCGCCCACCGTGGACAGCAGCGCCGACGAAGGCACATGACCAGCCAACAGCTCGGAGAAGCACCACGAAAGCGCGCTATCGCCCGGGGTTCCCGCGGCATCCCACAGCTCGCTCACACTCGAGGCAAACAACGCCAAACCGAGCGGGATCATGATGATGCTCGCAAAGCGCACGATGGCGTTAAGCGCGTTCATGATCTCGGAATTGACCTTTTTGACGTACTTGGCCTCGTTATTAATTTTGGCCACGTAGTTGTCGGCGCCGACATGGATCACGCGGGCGCGCAGCAGGCCCGAGTCGATAAAGCTGCCGCTCATGAGCTCGGAACCGGGCTGTTTCTTAATAAGGTCGCTCTCGCCCGTCAGCAGACTCTCGTTCACGAGCGCCTCGCCCGAAACCACCACGGCGTCAGCGGGAATCTGGTCGCCGCGCCCCAGGCGGATGATGTCGTCGAGCACGATCTGGTCCAGGTCGAGCTCCACCTCGGAGCCGTCACGCACCGCAATGGCCTTCTTGGAGGTCAGCAGCGTGAGCTTATCGACCATCTTCTTGGAACGCATGGCCTGAATGACGCCAATAGCGGTATTGAGGAACACCACGAACAGGAACGTCAGATTCTTAAACGAACCGGTCAAAATGACCAGGAACGCCAAGATCACGTTGATCAAATTGAACAGCGTGCAGAGGTTCTCGATGATGAGCTCTTTGACCGACTTGGTCTTGAGCTCCATGTTGCGGTTGATCTTATCGGCGGCGATGCGCTCCTCGACCTCGGCGGTCGAGAGTCCGCGCTCGATATCCGTTGCTGCCATACCACGTCCCATCACGTCGCGTCGGTATAAGAAAAACCGCCCGGACCATGCGAGGTTCGGACGGTCTCACGTTCGATGGTGCCCCATGTTGGATTCGAACCAACGGCCTTCTGCTCCGGAGGCAGACGCTCTAATCCCCTGAGCTAATAGGGCCAACGTTTGGCATTATACCCAAGTGCACCACGGGCTATCAAAATAAAAGAAAAAGCTTTGCAATTCCGAGGAAGACGCGGCTCAACGGCCCACTTTAGAAGGCAAAAGCGAGTCAGATAGTATAAACTCTCATGCACCATATGTACACGGCTCGCGATGCGGGCCGTTTTTGCAAGGGTTATCCATCGAGGTGAGAGGCACACCATGATTGCAATTTTAAAAGAGAGCGCCAGCGACGAGGCCGTCAGCCATATCGTCAGCTGGATTGAGAAAAAGGGCCTGAAGACCGATGTCTCGCGCGGCGAGAATGAGACGATCATCGGCCTGGTGGGCGATACGACCAAGATCGACCCGTTCCTGCTCGAGTCCATGGATGTCGTCGAGCGCGTGCAGCGCGTCTCCGAGCCGTTCAAGCGCGCCAACCGCAAGTTCCACCCCGAGGACTCCGTCATCGACTGCGGCCACGGCGTCAAGATCGGCGGCGATCAGTTCCAGGTCATCGCCGGCCCGTGCTCCGTCGAGGGCGAGAACCTCATCCGCATCGCCCGCCGCGTGAAGGCCGCCGGTGCCACGATGCTGCGCGGCGGTGCCTACAAGCCCCGCACTTCCCCGTACGCCTACCAGGG
>USHF01000250.1 GCA_900554465.1 uncultured Collinsella sp. | reverse complement strand
GGCTCGTGGCTCCAAGAACGGCCGGAACCTGCTCAACCAGAAGGTCGAAAAGGCAGGCGGCATCGACTTTTCCATGCCGCTGGCGCTCGGCTATACGGGCCTTTCGGATGCGGTGCTCAAGAAGTATATCGAGGACAGTGCGGCACTGTGGGCTGGTCACACCGAGGGCGAACTGCCCGTTCACACCATTGGTGCCACCATCGGCACCCACGTAGGCCCTGGCGCCGTAGCCGTAGCCTTCTTCCAGCCCGCCAACTAACTGACCTGCCATAAACCACCACAAAGGTGCCTGTCCCCTTTGCGGTGGTTTATGCTTTTCCGGGTGGAAGGGAACGAGCAATGGCGTCTGAGGGCTTTTTTGAACGGGTGTACGAGGTGGTCGAGCAGATCCCCGAGGGGATGGTCGCCACGTATGGTCAGGTGGCGCTGCTTGCCGGTCGTCCACGAAGTGCGCGGTACGTGGGGTATGCGCTGCACAGCAACCCACGCCCTGGCCAAATTCCCTGTCATCGCGTGGTATTTGCCGACGGCCGCATTTGCGAGGGCTTTGCCTTTGGCGGGGCCGATACTCAACGCGAGCTCTTAATGGGGGAGGGTGTGGCGTTTAAGGACGACATGCACGTCGACTTGGCCGCCTGTCGCTGGCTTGCCGGACTCTAACGGCTCTGTCGTGGCGAAAACCACCACAAAGGTGCCTGTCTCCTTTGTGGTGGTTTAGTTTACTTGGGCTAACTTATGGAGAAGCTATGGCGGCGGATATTGATCCTGCAAAGTAAACCACGGTGAACTATATTGGTTTCAGCAACGGAGCAGGCAATAGGCGATGAAAAAGCCTGCCCTGTTGAGTTTGATTCGCATTCCTCCCCTCTGTGCGATTCAACGGTGTACTTCGGGAACAGGCCCGCTGGCAACTAGCTGCCGGCGGGCCTGTTCCTGTTTGTCGAGGGGGTGCGATGGACGGAGCCGAAGCGGTCCGGCTCCAAAAAAGGCGGACGCCGTAGCGCCCGCCCTAAAGCAATCGAAAGCTCAAGCCAGCAGATCGGTCTAGTACACCATGCCCATGGCGTCCTGAACCTCTGCCAGGGTCTGATCGGCGATCTCGTTGGCGCGACGGTTGCCCTCGTGCAGGACGTCCTTCACATAGTCCAGATCGTTCTCGTAGCGCTGGCGACGCTCGCGGATCGGTGCGAAGTACTCGTTGACGGCCTCGGTCACGTACTTCTTGAGCTGGCCGGAGCCGCCCATGCCGATCTCCTCGGCAATTTCGACCTCGGAGCGACCGGTGCAGATGGCGGCTGTCGAAAGCAGGCCAGACACGCCGGGGCGGTTCTCGGGATCGAACGTGATCATGCGCTCGGAGTCGGTCTGGCTCTTCTTGATGCGTTTGGCCGTTTCCTCGGCGGTCATCGAGATGTTGATGGCGTTGCCGTAGCTCTTGCTCATCTTGCGACCATCCAGGCCGGGCAGCAGCGGGGTCTCGGACAGCAGCGCGTCGACCTCGGGGAACACCTTGCCGTAGCGGTTGTTAAAACGGCGGGCGATGGTGCGGGTGAGCTCGATGTGCGGCAGCTGGTCGCGGCCGACGGGCACCACATTGCCCTTGCAGAACAGGATGTCGCAGGCCTGATGTACCGGGTAAGTGAGCAGAAGGCCGGTGAGCTCGTGGCCCGAGGCCTCCATTTCGGCCTTGACCGTGGGGTTGCGCGCCAGCTCGGCCTCGGAGACCAGCGACAGGAACGGCAGCATGAGCTGGTTGGCGGCGGGCACGGCGGAGTGCGCGTATATCATGGTCTTGTCGGGATCGATACCGCAGGCAAGGTAGTCCATGACCATGTTGTACACGTTGTCCTGGATGTTATCGGTGCTGTCGCGGTCGGTGATGACCTGGTAGTCGGCGATGAGCACGTTGGTGTGCACGGCCATGTCCTGCAGCTCGACACGGCTCTTGAGCGTGCCGAAGTAGTGACCCAGGTGCAGGCGGCCGGTGGGGCGGTCGCCGGTAAGCATGGTGAACTTCTCGGGCGTTTTTGCCAGGCCCTCGCGAATGGCGTTGCTCTTTTGCAGCGCGACTTCGTAGCTGTTCTCGTTTGGCATGATTGCTCCTAACGTATGTTCATTGGTCAAGATGATAACGCGTTTATTGGAGGGGCGGGTCGTAAG
>USHF01000249.1 GCA_900554465.1 uncultured Collinsella sp. | reverse complement strand
TGTCTCGTGGGCTCGGAGATGTGTATAAGAGACAGGTCATCGCCGTTTTGGCGATCGCGTCCTTCATTGCCGTGATCTCTCCGGCAACAGCGCCCGTGACGGCTGCGGTTGCCGGTTTCTACCACCTGGGCTTTGGTCTGGGCGCCTACGTGCTGCCGATCGTCATCTTGCTGTTTGCCGCCACGCTCTTTTTGGGTGAGGACTCGCCGCTCAACGTGCGCTCTGTTGCGGGCGGCGCCTTGGTCTTTATCGCCGTCGTCTCCATTCTTTCGCTGATGGTGCCGGGCACGAGCGATTCGTGCGACCTTATGTTTACGCCGCAGAACCTTTCCGTGTCGGGCGGCTACATTGGCGCCTTTATCGCAAGTGCCTTGCAAAACGCCTTGGGTAAACCTATCGCCATGGTTGTCCTGCTGGGGCTTGTCGTCGTTGGTTTGGTCATTATCGGCTTTTCGGTGGGTGGCGTTTTGCGCTCCGCACGCGATCGCGCTGCCGATTTTGCCGAGCGTCGACGTGCCGATGTCAATGCGAGCCCGTGGGGCGATGAAGAGGCCCTGTCTGTTCCCGGCGTCGCTCGTCCGCACCTGAGCATTTTGCGCCAGAAGGGGACTGACGCCGCGGTGACCACGGTCATGGGTGGCGATGTCGACCCGGTTTTGGATGACGACGAGGACGATGACCCGTTTGTCGACGTATCCGAGTCGGTTGAAGCCGAGCGGGCCAAGACCACGCTGCTGCCGCGCCGTCATGCCAAGAAGGGCAAGACGGTTCCCAAGCTCAATACGAGTGAGCCCGACCCGTCTTGGTCCGATAGCGAGATTGAGCTCACCGAGGGCGATGACGAGGACGACGAGGCTCCGATTGAGACCGCAAAGACAACTTTGCTGCCGCGTCGCCATGCAAAGCGCGGCCAGGTCACCGGACAGCTTTCGATGGAGGACGACCCGGACAAGGTTGACGAGTCCGAGCCGCCGTTTTCCGTGAATCCCGTCTCGGCCGCCCCCCAGATCCCCGACTTCCTGAAGCACCCCAAGGTCGCTGACGCCTCAACCTCTACGGCCTCTGCCGCTCCTGCTGCGGCTGACAATGGGGGAGCGAGCGACACCGCAACTGACGCCGAGGGCGAAGAAGAGGACGGCTTCAAGCTTCCGCCGCTCGAAATCCTGCATGCCAACCCGCAGTCGGCTTCTGCCGCGTCTTCGGACAAGGAGCTGGAGCAGACCGCTGAGTCACTGCAATCCACCTTGCTTGAGTTTGGCCGCAGTGCCCGCGTGGTCGGCTGGATCGCCGGCCCCACGGTGACGACCTTTAAGCTGCAGCCCGGTGAGGGCGAGCGTGTGAGCAAAATCTCGAGCCTCGAGGACGATATCGCGCTTTCGCTCGCTGCCCAGTCGGTGCGTATCTTTGCCCCGATCCCCGGCACCTCGCTCGTGGGCATCGAGATTCCCAACCGCAAGCGCCAGAACGTCAATCTGGGCGACGTGCTGCCCTATGTGAAGGGCGGTCCGCTCGAGCTCGCTATCGGCCGTGACGCCGAGGGCACGCCGGTCGTCGCCGACCTCGCCAAGATGCCTCACCTGTTGATCGCCGGTACGACTGGTTCTGGTAAGTCGGTGATGATCAACTCCATCATCACGACCTTGCTCATGCGCGCCCTTCCCGAGGACGTTCGCCTGATTATGGTCGACCCCAAGCGCGTCGAGCTTGCGGGCTATAACGGTCTGCCGCATCTCTATGTGCCCGTGGTGACCGAGCCTAAGCAGGCCGCGAGCGCTCTGCAATGGGCTGTGTCCGAGATGGAGCGTCGCCTGAAGGTTTTCGAGCGTCTCAACGTGCGTAAGATCTCGACCTACAATGAAAAGCAGGCCGCCGGCGAGTTTGAGCATTACGACAACCCGCCGCAAAAGATGCCCTACCTGGTCATCATCATCGACGAGCTTTCGGACCTGATGATGGTCGCCGGTAAGGATGTCGAGGCCTCGATCGTGCGTATTGCACAGCTGGGCCGTGCCGCCGGTATTCATCTTATCGTGGCCACGCAGCGCCCCAGCTCCAACGTGGTGACGGGCCTCATCAAGGCTAACATCACCAACCGCATCGCCTTTAACGTCGCCACGGGCATCGACTCGCGCGTCATCATCGACCAGATGGGCGCCGAGAA
>USHF01000248.1 GCA_900554465.1 uncultured Collinsella sp. | reverse complement strand
GGCTCGGAGATGTGTATAAGAGACAGGCGAGAAGGAGTCCAACCCCTCAACCGCCGCGTTGGAAGCATATTCCGGCTCAAAGACGATGCGCCCCTGCAGATGGGGCGCCAAAAAGCTGTTGCGCGGGATGCCGAACTTCTGCGGCAGGTCGGTATGTATGTGTGCAATAGGTTCCATGCCGGTCATTGTACGGCACAGGCGCGCGGGGCGCAGACTGCGATTCTCTCTCATCGTCATCTGCATGCAACCAACGGTTGCTTGGAAGGACATCGGCTGCCGCGTATGCTTAAGCCAACAAGCAGCAGAAAGGAGCCATTATGGCCTTTGCAGAAAAGCTCATCGCCGTCCGTCGCGCCAACAATCTCACCCAAGAGCAGCTTGCCGCCAAGCTCTATGTCACGCGCCAAGCCGTCAGCCGCTGGGAGCGGGGCGAGGTCACGCCGGGCATCGACATGATGAAGCTCATCGCCGCCGTGACCGGCGAGCCGCTGTCCCACTTGCTCGAAATGCCTGAGCACTATTGCCAGAGCTGCGGCATGGTGCTCACGCCCGACGACTGCGGTACCGATGCCGCGGGCGCCGCGACCGACCATTACTGCAAGTGGTGCTACGACCGCGGCAAGTACACCTACGACACCACAATGGAGGCAATGATCGAGGATTGTGCTCCGCGGCTGGCACAAAACACCGGCATGTCGCTCGACGAAGCTGTCTCGCTCATGGGCGCCGTGCTGCCCCAACTGGAGCGCTGGCGCACCGTGCGGGAAAACGAGGAGCGCTACGGTGCCGAAGCCCGGGCGCGCTATGGCGATGAGGCCATTGATACGGCAAACGAAGTGCTGTTGGACATGGACCCCGAAACCTGGAACGACATGAAAGAACTCGAGCGCGCGATTTTGGGCCAGCTCTCGATTGCCATGGACGACGGCGATCCAAAGAGTAACGAAGCCCGCAAGCTTGTCGCAATGCACCGCCGATGGGTTGGCCTTAACTGGGGACACGAGCCCCAGGACGAAGCATACCTGGGCCTCGCCAATGGTTATCTTGCCGACCAGCGCTTTGTTGACTACTACGACAAGCCCTGCGGCACCGGAGCCACGGCGTTTCTGGTACAGGCAATCGAGTCGTCGTTGACGCGTGCATAGACCGCGGCGGCTTTGGGTATTTCAATCGAAACCTCAACCGATTGGAGACCTATGGCTACTGATCACGAGCTCGCGCTCTACGTTATGACCGGCTGCCCGTATTGCATAAAGGTCAAGCGCTTCCTGGCCGATAACGGCGTGACCATCCCCGAGCGTAATATCTCGACCGATTCCGATGCCGAGCAGACGCTCATCGCCGTCGGCGGAAAACGCCAAGTTCCCTGCCTGTTCATTGACGGCACGCCACTCTACGAGTCGGGCGACATCATCGCGTGGATACAGAAGAACCTGCTCTAGCGTTCTATTGCGGTCGGCCGGCCCCAACGCACAAACCCATACGGCACAAACATGTACGTCAGCATCCAAAGTCGATATTTTTCGACATCTTTGGATGCTGACGTACAGCTATTTGTGGGCAATCGTTGGGTGTTCCTATAGTTTTGTCAACCTTCGACGCTACTCCCGGTAGGGCACCCGGTCGCGCATCACGGCGTATATCGCCCTGAGCCGCTTCCTCGCGACGGCCTTGAGCGCCCGCCCGTGCCCCATGCCCCGCGCCCTGCAGGCCCGGTAGTACTCGCCGTAGCGCCCCGACGACCTCACCAGGCTGTTGCACGAGAAGATCAGAAGAGACTTGAGCCTCGCGTCGCCCCGCCTGGACGCCCTGACCGACCTCACCGACGTGCCGGAGCTCCTCACCCTCGGGGCTATGCCGCAGTACGAGGCCAGGTGGTCGTGGTCCGGGAACCTCGCGATGTCGACCGATACCGCGAGCTGCGCCGCCGTCCTCGGCCCGATGCCGGGCACGGTGAGCAGGCACGCGTAGGTCTCGTCGCCCTCGAGCAGCCCCGCCGTCTCGGCCTCGAGGGCCCCGGCCTCGTCGAGGGCCTCCGATATCCGGGCGGCAAGGAACCTGACCTGCCTGTTCTCGGCCTCGACGAGCGCCGGCGGCGGCGCGGTCGAGGCGGCCGCGGCCTCCTGTTAGCGCTACTGTAAAAACAACCATTTTGACCAACGCTCAACAACCAATC
>USHF01000247.1 GCA_900554465.1 uncultured Collinsella sp. | reverse complement strand
CGAGATCTGCGCATGTCTCGTGGGCTCGGAGATGTGTATAAGAGACAGAGCGTAAGGTGGACACGGGCTGCGAGGTATACCTGATTCGCAGCGCCGGCGTGTTGGATCAGACAGCGGCGGTGTTGGAGCGCATGCGGGCCGAGGCGGATGCGATTGCGCCCGTTGCGCGTGCCGTTGAGGTGCTGCCCTTTGAGGACGTTGCGGTGGATGGCGGTGCGTCGACGGAGTTGGTGGAGCGCGCGGTTCCCGCTCGCATGGTTTTTGCTTGGCAGCTGATGGATGCCGACCCGCGCGGAGAACTTGATTTGTCCGACGCCGTTGTGGTGCTGGACGAGGTGTGCCGCACGGGTGACGCTGACCGGATCCGCTCGCTGACGCAGCGTGCCGGGCGCGTCGTCTGCCGCAACCTGGGACAGGTGGCGATGGCGCGCGAGCTGGGCGTGGCGTTTGACGTGGCGGCGCCGGTGTTCTGCGCGAATCGGGTCACGCTTACCTGGCTGCGCGGACTCGGGGCGGGGTGGGTGTACTTGTCGGCCGAGTTGCTCGGCAATGATGCCGAGCGTGTTGCCGAGCTTGCCGCTTGTCCCGGTGTCTTGGGGCCTGTCGATGCCGACCGTCCCGAGCTCATGGTGTGCGAGCACTGCTTACTGACTGCCGAGGGCGCCTGCGCCACGGATGCAACGGGGCAGGTTCGTTGCCGTGACTGCTCGCGCCGTCAGCAAACACGATATTTGGTCGAGCGCGACGGCATGCGCCTGCCGGTCGCCGTTGATGCGTGCGGCAGGACGAGGATTTTCCTGTCGTAGGTGTTCGGCCGCGCCGTTTTGGTTATCATAAGAGAGTTTATGAACTTCCAGCACCGCCGTATCCGGTGAGGGTGCTATGGCAAAAGGAGGATACCCAATGCTGTCTGTTGACGAGCAAATGCGTATCATCACCTCGGGCGCCGCGAAGATCGTCCCCGAGGCCGACCTTCGCAAGAAGCTTGAGAAGGGCGAGCCCCTCAACATCAAGCTCGGCGTCGATCCCACCAGCCCCGACCTGCACCTGGGCCACGCCGTGCCCCTGCGCAAGATGCGCCAGTTCCAGGACCTGGGCCACAACGTCACCCTCATCATCGGCAACGGTACCGCGCTGATCGGCGACCCCTCGGGCAAGAACTCCACGCGTCCGCAGCTTTCGCAGGAGCAGATCGAGGCCAACGCCGAGACTTACGTGAGCCAGGCCATGAAGATCCTGGACCCCGAGAAGACCACCATCGTGCACAACGGCGACTGGATCCTTTCGATGGACCTGGCCGGTCTTTTGCAGGTGTGCTCCAAGTTCACCGTCGCTCGCATCCTTGAGCGCGACGACTTTACCAAGCGCTACCAGTCCCAGACGCCGATTGCCCTGCACGAGTTCCTGTACCCCGTGATGCAGGCCTTCGACTCCGTGCAGATCAAGGCCGACGTCGAGATGGGCGGCACCGACCAGCTCTTTAACCTGCTCGCCGGCCGTGAGCTCATGGAGAAGATGGGCATGGAACCGCAGATCGCGCTCACCATGCCGCTGCTCGAGGGTACCGACGGCGTGCGCAAGATGTCCAAGTCCTACGGCAACTACATCGGCCTGACCGACGCTCCCAAGGATATGTTCGGCAAGACCATGTCCATCCCCGACGAGATGATCGGCAAGTACTATCGTCTGGCCAGCTCGCTCGCCCCGGCCGAGGTCGACAAGATCGACGCCGCCCTGGCCGACGGTTCCGCCGACCCCTACGAGCTCAAGCGCGCTTTGGGCCGCGACCTGTGCGATACCTACCACGGCGCCGGCGCCGGCGACGAGGCCCAGGCCGAGTTCGACCGTGTGTTCAAGGAGGGCCAGCTCGCCGACTTCCCCGAGAAGCACGTTGAGCTGACCGTCAACGACGAGGGCCAGATTTACCTCGCCGGCCTGCTCAAGGATCTGGGCCTTTCGGCCAGCGCCGGTCAGGCTCGTCGCGATATCGACGGCGGCGGCGTCAAGATCAACGGCAAGGCTGTGGCTCCCAAGGGCTACAACATCGACCCGAGCGCCCTCAAGCTGGGCGACACCCTCTCCGTGGGCAAGCGCAAGGGCTTCAAGCTTATTTAGTTACGCGGTTTTACCAAACCGCGTAACCGGTCGACGCTGCAAGCCCGCCAGAGCGGCAATCTG
>USHF01000246.1 GCA_900554465.1 uncultured Collinsella sp. | reverse complement strand
TCTCGTGGGCTCGGAGATGTGTATAAGAGACATACGTTTTCACCGGGAAAGGCGACGAAAATCGTCCCTTCCTCGACCTGGCGCGAGTCGATAACGCACCCGCGGCATACCCGATCGACTTCTCCCGTCACGGTTCGGGCCCCTGTTGCGGCCGCGAGGTTGTTGACGGCGATCTCTATCATTGCAGCTCCCCTGTAAACCTAAATAATGCTATCGGCGTATTGTATCCCAGCGCCGCGCATGCGTGGTGCAGGGCATGTGAACACCCCTCATATGGGACAACAAACCACGCCCCAAAGATTGTAACCCCCTACTTCGTGTGTGGGATACCCAGCACGTCGAGCGCGTTGGCCATAATGGACTGGAACGGCACCGCAGCGGCATCTGAGCCGCTCGGCGTTCCGTCGAGCGTGATATAGCACAGCACCTTGGGCGATTGTGCCGGTGCAAAGCCCATAAAGGACGACATGTAGTTCTCCTTGAGGTAGCCGCCGTTCTCGTCGGCACGTTCGGCCGTACCGGTCTTACCCGCCACGTCATAGCCGTCAACCGCGCCGCCAACGCCCGTTCCCTCCGACACGACCGTCTGCATGCACGATGTCACCTGGGATGCGGCGTCCTCCGAAATCGCGCGCTCGCCTTCGCCCCAGTCCTTCTCGTCGCCTTTGCTGGACTTATAGAAGTGCGGGGTCATCATCACGCCGCCGTTGGCGATGCCGCCCACGGCACGTGCGATCTCAATCGGCGAGACAGACAGCGCCTGTCCAAAGCTCATCGAGCCCAGCGTGGCGCCGTCATACTGGTCACGCTCCTTGACGATGCCCAGGCTCTCGCCCGGAAAATCGACACCAGAGCTGTGACCGATGCCCCACTTGTCCACATAGGCGGCAAAGTCGTCGGCACCGATCTTGCGCCCCACCAGGACAAATCCCACGTTGGACGAACGGCGCATCATCTCGCGCACATCCATGGTCATGGCGTAGTCGCGCTTGTCGGCATCGGTGACGGTATCGTCGCCCACCTTGATGCTCGCCGGCACCTCAAACGACGTACTCGACCGCACGACACCCAAGTCGAAGCCGGCGCCCGCCACGAGCGTCTTAAAGACCGAGCCGGGCTCGTAGGCGTCGGTGACCAGTCGCAGGTTCATATCCTCGGTCTTGGCGTTTTCCAAATCGGTCTGGTCGTAGGTCGGATACGAGCAGGCGGCGAGAATTTCACCGGTCGTGGGGTCGGTGACCAAAGCCGAGCCGTTCTTGGCCTTTGTCTTCTCGACAGCCTCTGCCAGAGCGTCCTCAGCCGCACGCTGGATATTGACATCGAGCGTCGTCACGATATCAACGCCGTCGACCGCAGCCACCTTTTTATAGGCACCGCCCGCGATATAGCTGCCGTCCCTCGCGCGCTCGCGTACGAGAGAACCGTTCGTGCCAGTCAGAAGCTTGTTGTATTGCTTTTCGAGACCAGTCAAGCCGTCGTTGTCTACATTCACTACACCCAGCACCTGCGATGCCAGATTGCCGTATGGATATACGCGCTTCATGGCCTGCTCAAAAAGCACGCCGGGCAGGTTCTTCTTCTCCAGCACCACAGCATCGTCTTCGTCCACCTGGCGCTTGATATACACCCAGGTTCCATCGGACTCGACGAGCTTGCGGCAGGTCTTTTTATCGATTCCAGTTGCCTTGACCAGCGCCGACACCGTCTTGTCAACGTCCTCGACAAGTTGCGGGTTCACGGCGATGTTGCGACATTCGACCGACGACGCCAGCACGTTACCGTTGCGGTCGTAGATGGTGCCACGTTTGGCATAGAGGGTCTGCGCAAGCAGGCGACGCGCATCGGCACGCTCGCGCAGTTTATCGGCTTCGACAATTTGATAGTCAGCAAGGCGAAAGACGCCCAAGCCCAAGCCAAGCCCAATGAATCCCATAACGGCTTTGCGGCGAGGCAGCGGCGTGCCTGTGAGCCATTCGGTCGACGAGCTCTTGCGCGACCTGGTGTTATGCACTTGAGGGCCGCCCGAGCCGCGAAGTCGCGACGCCGGGTCGTTGCCACGGGACCGCCCGGCGTTGTAAGATTGCCGACCCGTTCCTTGATAACCAGAACGTCCCCGCGACGAGGGACGTCCAGAACCGCGGCCACCATCGGAACCGCGGCGATAGTCATTTGTCATACTCAGCTACC
>USHF01000245.1 GCA_900554465.1 uncultured Collinsella sp. | reverse complement strand
TCTGCGCATGTCTCGTGGGCTCGGAGATGTGTATAAGAGACAGGTGCGACTGGCCGAAGATGCTTACGTGCAAGACGTTGCCAAAGGTCGAGGACATGCTATTCCTCCTCGAGTGTGACCTTGCCGCCCAGCAGGCGGTAGTGGTCGAAGAAATCGGGATAGGACTTGTTGACGGCCTCGGCGCCGTGGATCACGACCTCGCCGGCGGCGCGGCTCGCGGCGATAGCGGCCATCATGGCGATGCGGTGGTCGTTGTGCGAATCGACCTCGCCGCCGGTGAAGGCATCGACACCCTTGATGATGAGGTCATCGCCGGCAATGCGCACCTGCGCGCCCAGCGCGGTGAGCTCGCGGGTGGTGGTGACCAGGCGGTCGGATTCCTTGATGCGCAGACGGGCGCAATCGCGGATAAAGGTGCGGCCCTGTGCCAGTGAGGCCACGGCCGAGATGACGGGCACCAGGTCCGGAATGTCGTGGGCACTCATCTCAAAGCCGGCGAGCTTGTCGGACTGCACGGTGGCGGCGTTGGTGGAGCGCACGATGCGGGCGCCAAAGCGCGAAAGCGCGGCAAGCACGTTACGGTCGCCCTGTGCGGAGCTCAGCGACACGCCCTCGACGGTGATGGGGTCGTTGCCGATGGCACCGGCGCACAGCCAAAAGGCGGCGTTGGACCAGTCGCCCTCGACGGCTACGCTGCCGGGCGTGCGGTACGAGCCGCTGCTCACGCGGAAGTTCGTGACCTCGGGCTGGCCGTCCTTGGCCGGAATACGCTCGACGTTGACCTCGACGCCAAAGGCCTTCATGGCCTGGATCGTCAGGTTGATGTAGGGACGGCTCTCAATGAGGCCGGTTACCTGCACGCAGGAGGGCTGGGCCAGCAGCGGGGCTGCCAGCAGAAGGCCGGAGATATACTGCGAGCTCACGTTGCCCGGAAGCACAAAGGTGCCCGGGCGCATGCGGCCGCTCGTCTTGAGCGGAAAACCGCCCAGACCCTGTAGGTCGCAGCCGGCGGCGATGATCTCGTCCGAGAGCGGGGAGAGCGGGCGGGCGCCCAAGCGCCCCTGACCCACAAAAGTTGCTTCTGCACCCAGCGCGCAGGCGACAGGCAGCATAAAGCGGAGCGTGGAGCCGCTTTCACCGCAGTCAAGCGTGCCGCCGGCAAGGGCCTTGAGCAGGCCAAACTCAACACTCTTCATGGTGGGGTGGACCTGGAAGCCGTCCTCGACGGTCTCGATGCGAGCACCCAGTGCCGTAAGGCAGCGCACCGTGGCCTCGATGTCGGCGCAGGTGGTGTTGCAGGTGACGTGCGTCTCGCCGTTGGCAAGCGCAGCGCAGATGATCAGGCGATGCGCCATCGACTTGGACGCGATGGCGGGAACGGTGCCCTTGAGCGGGGACGGGGTGATGCGGGCTAGCATGCGGATGCGTCTCCCTTCTGGCCGAGGCCCTCGGCAATGAGTTCGTGGAAAGTGGAAAGCGGTGTGCGGTCGATGCTGCAGCGGCCAATGCCGTGCGGAATCACCAGGTCGATGGTGTCGCCCGCGCGCTTCTTGTCGTGGAGCGCCTCGGCAAAGACGGTATCGGCATCTAGGTCACAGCGGGTCGTGAGGCCATGACGGGCGCAGAGTTCCTCAATACGACCGGGCAGTGCGGCATCGCAGACGCCGTGCAGGGCCGCGGCGCGCGTGATGATGCCCATGCCGATCGACACGCAGCTGCCGTGTCCCAGCTCAAAGTGCTCGCAGGCCTCGACGGCGTGTCCGGCGCTGTGTCCAAAGTTGAGGAGCTTGCGCTGGTTGGTTTCGCGCTCGTCGGCGACGACCACGGCGCGCTTGATGTCGATATTGCGGGCGATGATGAGTGCTACGCGGGCCACATCGCGGTTGAGCAGCTCCAGCGTGAGCGGGGTCTTCTCCAGCTCGGCGAAAAGCTCCGGGTCGGCGATCACGGCGTGCTTGACGACCTCGCCGCAGCCGTCGGCGAACTGCTCGGGCGTGAGTGTGGCCAGACACCCCACGTCGGCGATAACCACGCTCGGCTGCCAAAAGGCGCCGGCCAAGTTCTTGCCGGCTGCCAGGTCGATGGCCGTCTTGCCTCCCACCGACGAATCCACCATGGCGAGCAGGCTCGTTGGGATCTGCACAAACTTGCAGCCGCGCATGTAGGTGGCGGCCACAAAGCCCGCCACGTCGCCCACGACGCC
>USHF01000244.1 GCA_900554465.1 uncultured Collinsella sp. | reverse complement strand
CGACATCAGGGCGCCGTCGAGCTCGTCCTTGAACGCGCTGATCTTGTCCGACGCCTCGCCCAGCTGATCGGAAGCCTCGTTGACCAGCTTTGCGGCCTTGGAGAGACCCTTTGCCAGCGAACCGGATGCATCGGTGAGGCCGCTCACGGCACTATCCAGATTGCTCGAAATACCGTTCAGCGAATCCAAAACGCCCGAGATGGTCTTCTTGAGCTCCTTGGCCTTGACCGAGAACGTGGAATCGTAGTCGGACTTAGCGCCCGAGATGCCCGCCTTGGCATCGGCGATGGCCTGGTCGACCTCGGCACGCGTGCTGTTGACCTCTGCCATGCTGTCGGAAAGGGACTTTGCGGTTGCCCTCAGGTCGTTGGCATTGTTACGATACTCCGTCGCGATCCTGCCCAGCGATGTAGCCACAGACTTGAGGCTGTCCTGGAGCTTTTCGTCACTCACCTGATCGGCAAAGCTGCGAAGCTGGTCGGCCGTGTCGTCGATTTCCTTGGCACGCGTATCGAGCGCCGCCGCGGCATCGTTGAGCTGGGACACCGTGAGGTAAACATGCTGGTTTGCGGCGTCGAAAGCCTTCGCGAGCTCGGCGGACACGTTGTCAAACGAGCCCGCACTTCCGTCAATCGCGGCGTTGATAGCGTCGTTGGCGGCCTTGAGTGCTTCCTTGGAATCACTAATGCCGCTCTCGGCGTGCTCCATCAACTGCTTGGTAGATTCATCGACCTTACCCGTCTGCTGGAGCATACCGCTCGCCGACGTCAACGAATCGGAGGTCGAGCTCAAAATGCCCGCAAGCGAAGTCGCGTTGGCTTGAACGTCCTGCAGGTCCTCGACCGAATCGCCCAGTGTCGAGGACAGGTTGGCGATAAAGTTGCTGACCTGATCGGTGCTCATGTAATCGAGCAGGCTGGACACCGTCTTTAGACCGATGGTCGTGATGGTCTTGGTAAAGGTCTCATTCACCTGGCTCTGGACGGCGCTCGAACCCTTTTCGGTCACGATCTGGGCGATGGCGTTAGCCTTCTGGTTCTCGTAGAACTCGATATCGGCGTGCTTCACCTCGGTCGAGAAAAGCGTCATCATGTCGGCGCTAAACGTTTTAGGGATAACGACGGCAGCGTAGTACGCGCCCGACTTAACGCCCTCAATCGCCTTATCGCGGTCGTTGAGGACAACCCAGTCAAAGTTCTCGTTACCGCGCAGGGTCGCCGTCACGTTTTCGCCCACGTTGATCTCGACGGGAATCAGATCGCTCTCGTAACCCTCGTCGGTGTTGACCACGGCGATCTTAAGATTGCCGGTGTTGCCGTACGGATCCCAGCTGCCGGCGATGTTAAACCACGCGTACAGACATGGCACGATGATCAGGCCCATCACGACGACCATGCCGATCACGGAGCGAGACACGTTTTGGACATCACGCTTAAACAGGTGCAGGATGTTCTTCATTTATGCCTCACCTCCTTTAGAGTGCTTGCCAAGCAGGGTGGTATCTCCATCATTTGTAGCTGTGCTGTCGCTGCCCTGAGATTTACGATGCGCACCAATATGCGGCAGACGGCTCGTGGGCTGTTCGCTGTCCTTGGTGCCCCGCTCGCTGGCGTTGAGACCAAACATGCGACGGGCGGCAGGGATGGCAGCCGTGTGCTCGCGCATCTCGCGGCGCAAGTCCTCGTCCGAAAGCGCCGAGATGCGCATCTGGGTGTTGAGGCTTGCACGGATGTACTCGATGTTGATGAGCCAGCCGCAGATGGCAATGACCGAGATAATCCAGATAACGAGCAGGATGATCTTGCCGTTATTGTCGATATCGAGCACCGTCGAAAGCACAAAGAGCAGAACCTGCACGCCTACCACGGCGGCAAAACCGCCCTTGATGTAGTACGGGTAGCGATGCTCAAACGCCACGGCATGATCGAGCAGCTCGCGACGGTACGAATCCGAATCGAGCATGACGCGCATGGCCGTGCGCAGCGAATAGCGCTGGCGCGGTAGGTCGTTGGACTCGCAGATCATGAGGCCCGTCGTGGAAAGCTGCTTATCAAAGAGCAGATTGAGGTTGAGCAGCAACGGGCGCAGCTGCAGACCGATAAAGAGCGCGATGGCAAGGAACACGCCCAGGATGCACAGGTTGAACAGGTAGTTGAACGAATACCTGTCTCTTATACACATCTCCGAGCCCACGAGACATGCGCAGATCTCG
>USHF01000243.1 GCA_900554465.1 uncultured Collinsella sp. | reverse complement strand
AAGGAGTCGTCGGCAGCGTCAGATGTGTATAAGAGACAGAATTGACGCCGTTTTTGACGATATCCGCCCGAGCGCCGTCAAGATCGGCATGGTTTCGTCCACCGAGATTATCGAAGTTATCGCCGACCGCCTGAGCGCATGGAACGCAACCAACGTGGTCGTCGACCCCGTTATGGTCGCCACTTCGGGCGCTCGCCTCATTGCCGAGGATGCCGCCGAGGCGCTCACGCGTCGCCTGTTCCCGCTAGCGACCGTCATCACGCCCAACATTCCCGAGGCCATGGCGTTGCTCGACTACGAGGTCGATTCCGAGCGCACACAGCAAAACGCTGCCATGCTCCTCACCCGCCGCTTTGGCTGCGCGTCCCTCGTTAAAGGCGGACATTTTGTCAACGAGGCCAACGATGTGCTAGCGGAGCCCGCGCCGCTCGATGACGAGGGCAACCACCTGGGCGATCCGCTCACCACGTGGTTCCGCCACAAGCGCATCGAGACCGGTAACACGCATGGCACCGGCTGCACGCTTTCGTCCGCCATCGCCTGCGCATTGGCACAGGGCATGGATCTTGCCGACGCCGTCAACGCCGGCAAGGCCTACCTAACCGGCGCTCTCGCCGCCGGCTTTGACATGGGCAAAGGTTCCGGCCCCGTCAACCATATGTGGCAGTATTAAGATTTGCAGCCCAAAACCACTGCAAAGGGGAAAGGCACCTTTGCAGTGGTCCTCACAAACATCTCAATCTGTAACAGTTAGAGCCCATTTTTCGGCCCACCTGTTACAGATCGAGACAAAACAGACGAATCAAGCCACCGCAAAGGTGGCTTGGGGTCGCGCTACTCACCAAGCATCTCTTTGAGCTTGGCTGCCACGGCGTGGCCCAGGCTCACGTGGCTTTCGGGCATCATATGCAGGTAGTCGATATCACCCGGCTCGGCGAAATCGGCGGCATTCAAAAAGTCGCAGCCAAACTGCTCGGCCACGTGCGCATAGTACTCGCCAAAATGCTCAGATGCCTCAACGGAATGCTCGTCAAAATCGGTCATATACACATCGGCGATCTGCGGCTTAATCTTGATAGGCGCCATCAGCAGAATCCGTGGGCAGGGCGCGGCATCGGTCCAGGCAAACGCACGGACGGCGCGAATCAACGCCATGGCACCGCGGGCAATATCGGAAGCCGTCACGCCGAAGACCGTCTTGCAGTCGTTGGTGCCCAGCATGATCACGATTGCGTCCAGCGGCTTATGGGCCTCGAGCAGCATCGGAAGCGCGCGAATACCGTTAAGGTTAGTGTCCAGATGGCACATATCGTCGCGCACCGTCGTGCGGCCGTTGAGCCCCTCCTCAATCACATGCCAGCCCTCGCCCAGGTCACGCTGCGCCACGCCGCACCAGCGCACATCCTGCGCATAGCGCACCGCGGTGCCATCGCGCATACCAGCCGGATCATAGCCATAGGTATTGCTGTCACCAAAGCACAGAACGTTTTTCATCGTAAGCCCCTCCTTTAGTAAAAAGCCGACGGGAGCAGCCCTCCCGCCGGCTCGACCTATCTGTCGGCCCGTACCGATTACAAGTACTTGCGCCAATCGTCATCGTCCTCATCGTCCTCGGCAGCAGCCTGGGCTTGCTCGGCGGCGCGAGCAGCCGCAGCGCGAGCGGCAACCTGGGCATAGGACTCCTCGTTGCAATCGGGGAAGTTTGCCAGCACGTGCTCGAACTTGGCAAAGTCCTCGTCCCAGCGCGTAGAGGGCACGGCAAAGAAAACCTGCTTGACCTTAAAGTCGCCCGACGCGAGCTCCTTACGGAAGAGCTCTGCCACGGCCTCGGCGTCAAAGCCATTGTTGTCGCAGCCCCAAGCACCCAGTACGAGCTTCTCGCGACCCAGCTCGTCGCAGATGGCAAGCACAAAGCGGATGCGATCGCGCAGAGCGTCAAGCAAGGCATCGTCGCTCACGCGATACTCCTGGCGAGCACGCTTGGCGTTGGGCGCGGCGGCCACGATTACGTCGGCATAGGCGTGCACATGGTTGCGGTCGAAGCGCACCGCGGGCACCACCAGCGCACGGTTGCGGTACAGCTCGCAGTTGATGTTGCGGCGACGGTTCTCACCGTACCACTTGCGCTGCTTGTCGAGCACGTTGTACAGGTACGAATCGGCGCAGAGCGTCGCCTCCTGGCCCAGGTCTGTCTCTTATACACATCTCCGAGCCCACGAGACATGCGCAGATCTC
>USHF01000242.1 GCA_900554465.1 uncultured Collinsella sp. | reverse complement strand
AGGAGTCGTCGGCAGCGTCAGATGTGTATAAGAGACAGGTAGTTCTCCTCCGACAGGTTTGCCAGATGGAAAAAGCTCGTAAAGGCGCGGACAATGACCTGCTGCTTATCGAGCGGCAGGCTGTCGATCAAATCGACGACCTCACGAAATGCCACGGCAGTGGGCTCGTCGGCGGTGGGCACGCCCTGCTCGTCGACGGCTTCGTCGGCAGCGCAGGTACCGGGGTTGCCGGCATTGACCACAATCTCGGCTGTCAAAATCTTGTCGAACAGGTCCGCGATCTCGGGATCATACTCGCTAAGCACACGGCGCTCCAGGCGCAAGAACAGCGCCAGATTGTCGCGCAGCTCCTCGGGGATCTCGATCTCGGCGAGACGCTCCCTGGACTCGGCATTCGAGCCGATTCGGTTAACGAGGCGGTTGACCACGGCAGCGACGCGCGCCGCGGCTTCGGGTACAGACTGGTTGCTTAGGTTCTCAGCCACGTTTCCTCCCATTCCTCCTTCTATGCACGTAACATGCGGTATTCATTATAGGCGCTTGAGAAATACTTTCGACACTGATTGCGCTTTACCACACAAAAGTATTTTCTGCATTGCAAAGGTTTTTGCCCTAAATGGTCGTATTTCTCGGTGGGCGGCATACGTAAACGGGGGCATTCCGCATAAAAGCGAAACACCCCCGTAACAATCGCTCTCCATGAGCAGGGCACGTTAGCAGGCCCGAAGCTCAAAAAGATGCGCTACAGGCGCTCGCGAACCGCCTCGACGACGTTGTCAAGATCGGCGAGCACCTCGTCATGGCTCTGCATGTCGCGCACTTTGACCTTGCCGGCGGCAAGCTCGTCGCCACCCAGGACCAAGATGAGCTTGGCGCCTACCTTATCGGCTTGCTTAAACTGGGCCTTGAGCGAACGACCCTGATAGTCGGCCTCGGTCACGATACCTGCGGCGCGAAGCTCCTGCGTAATGGCAAAGACGTTCTGACGCAGCTCCTTGCCGGCGTTGGCGACATAGACGCACGGGGCCTCATCGGCACCCAAATCGCTGCCAAAGGCCTGCAGGGCCAGCAGGGCGCGCTCAAAACCGACAGCAAAGCCGACGCCCGCCGTGGGCTTGCCACCCTCGAGCTCGACCAGGCCATCGTAGCGGCCGCCGCCGCCGATGGAGCCGACGCCGGCGCCAGGGGCCTCGACCTCAAAGACAGTACGGGTGTAGTAGTCCAGGCCGCGCACCAAGGTGGGATCCTCGACATACTCGATACCGGCGGCATCCAGATAGCGCTTGACCTGCTCGTAGTGCTCGCGGCACTCATCGCACAGGTTGTCACCCATCAGCGGAGCCTCGGCCATGATCTCGCGGCAGTGGTCGTTCTTGCAGTCGAAGGCACGCAGCGGGTTGAGCTCGGCGCGCTCGCGGCACTCATCGCACATCTCGTCGGCGTGATCGAGGATGAACTGCTTAACCTGCTCGCGATAAGCCGGACGGCACTGGGCGTCACCCATCGAGTTGATGAGCAGACGAAGCTTGGAAAGATCGAAGCCCAGGCGCTTGTAGAACTCCATGAGCATGATGATGCACTCGGCATCTGCCGCCGGATCGGGAGCGCCGAGCCACTCGATGCCCACCTGGTGGAACTGGCGCAGGCGGCCCTTCTGGGGACGCTCGCCGCGGAACATGGCCTCGGCGTAGTACGCCTTAAACGGCGTGGAGCCCTGGGGCACCAGATTGTTCTCGACGACGGCGCGCACCACGCCGGCCGTGCCCTCGGGGCGAAGTGCTAGGCGCTGCTTGGGCTTGAGTTTGGTGTCGGTGCCCTCGGTAAAGACGCGCTCCAGGTTGGCACCGCTGAACACACGGAACATTTCCTTGCGCACGACGTCGGTCGACTGGCCGATGCCGTGGACAAAGACGTCCACCTGCTCGATCGCGGGCGTCTCGATAGGCTTAAAGCCAAACGGCTCGAATACGCCGGCCGCAATCTTCTGCATCTTTTGCCAAGCGCGCATCTCGGCGCCGATAAGGTCGCGGGTTCCCTCCGCCTTCTGTGCCTGCATGGGCAAACACCTTTCTTTTGTATCGCGTCATAGGTAGTGGACATTATACGGCACAAAGCAGCAACGCGGCGGCGCGTCTGACCGAACGAGGGTATGGGGACTCGTTCGGCCAGGCGCGCCGCCGCGGACGAAGCGGACAAGCGGCGATGCGCTTTGGCCTACCTACCTGTCTCTTATACACATCTGACGCTGCCGACGACTCCTTACGTGTAGATC
>USHF01000241.1 GCA_900554465.1 uncultured Collinsella sp. | reverse complement strand
CGAGATCTGCGCATGTCTCGTGGGCTCGGAGATGTGTATAAGAGACAGAGCCGTGACGGTGCCCTGGCTCACGATATCGGGAAACGCGGGATAGGTCACGTTGGCGCTTTGGCCCACGGCAATTTTGGCGATATCCTTTTCGCCTACCTGAACCGTCACCTTCATCTTGGACAGGTCGGCGATCTGCATGCACTGCTTGCCGCCGCTCGTATCGCTTTCGCCCATGATCATTCCGCCTGTTACCGTGGCGCCCACCTTGGCGTTGAGCTCCACGATGCTGCCCGAGCTCGGGGCCGTGACCGTTCGGCTGGCGGCCTTGGCGTTCGCCTGATCGAGGTTTGCCTGGGCCGATGCGAGACTGCGCTGAGCGGCCGATACGGCGTTCGTGTCGGCGGACCCAGCGGAGGCGCCTGCCGCTGCGGCGGAAGCTCTATCGACGTCTGTCGTTGGGGTGGCCTGTGCGGAAGCGACGGCTTTCTGCGCGTTGGCGAGGTCTTCCTGAGCGGCTGCAACTGCACGCTGCGCCTCGGCAACGTTACGATCGAGCTCGTCGTTTTTAATGGTCATGAGCACGTCGCCCTCGTTGACGGATTGGCCCGCCTGCACGTTGATCGAATCGACCGTGCCGTCGACAGAAGGGGAGACCACTGAGGATGAAATGGGTTTGAGCTGGCCTTTCGCCTCGACCGTTGTGCTAAACGTGCCCTCGGTCACCATGTCGGTTACCGGCTCGCTAGCGCCCTGTGGTTGCGCATTGATAACCAGGGTTGCGACAATGGCAATGAGCGCGATGGCAACAACGACACCGACGGCGATACCGCGTCGGATGAGCTTTTTGCGCCGACGCTCGGCACGCTTTGCCTTGAGCTTGGCATACGCTTCTTCATCGGAAATCTCGGCGGTATCGTTCGTGCGTCCGCTCTGCTTTTCGGCATGTACGTTTGTAATCAAAGGAATCGTTTCGGTGGCACCTTCGGGCGTGTACTCGGCATCATCCGGGCCTGGGGTGATGGTGGGGACATTCGGCATAGCGTCTCCTTTATAGAAATTTCCTCAATAAGTATATGCGCCCGTCGCGTAAGGCGGGCGCATATGGCGGATTCTTTTGGAACTGTTAGATTGGTCGCAGCAGCTCCACGTTGTGGGAATGCGCGCGTTGCACTACGAGTGGACAACCACGCACAGGCCGACTTTGATGCAGTCGTGAAGTGCCTTTGCATCGGCCAGGCGCAGGTTGATGCAACCGTGGCTGCCGCACCACTTATAGGACTCGGCATTATCGAAGCTCTTGTCGTTTTGCCAGGTGGCGTCGTGGAATCCGACCATATTGCCCTCGAACGGCATCCAATAGCTGACCGGGCTCTCGTATTTGAGCTTGCCGGTCTCGGGGTCCTTGGCACCGATAAGCTTGCTGGCGCCATTGTTGCTGTTGATCTGCCAGACGCCCTCGGGCGTGGCGTCCTCGCCCGGCTTTCCCGAGATAAAGTTGGCCTCCCATACGACATTGCCGCTCTCGTCGTAGTAGCGCGCGTGCTGCTCGGACAGATCGACATCGATGTATGCCTTCCAGTCGGGCTCTCCCTTTGCGGTAAAGGTGTCGGCCTTCTGGGAGTACTTGATCTCGATTTCGCCGGTCTGCTTGTTGTTAATGGCGTCCTCGACCTGCTTGGCGAGCGAGCTGCTGTCGATGGACCAACCAAAGTCACCGCCTTCAACGGCACACTGCTTGCCATCGGCGCGCGTCCACCAGCGAGTGGAGCCCACGGTATTAAAGCCGTTGGCGAGCTCGGCTGCCCAGCTGCTGATCTGCGACGTATCGAGCGTGGGGTTGGCCGGATCGGCAAAGCTGATCCACTGCAATACGGAGCCGCCATCAACCTTGCCGGCATCTTCGCCGTTAAGCTTGAGGGTCACGTTGACGCCCAAGAAGTTATTGGCGGCATCGCATGCGGCCTGAATCTGATCATCGGTCAGCGTTCCATTGAGCGGCTCATAGGCATCGTTGCCGAGCTTGGAAAGATCTACGGTCTCGGCCAGCGAGGCAAGCTCGAGCTCGGCATACTTAATGACATGCTCGCGGTTGAGTTTTTCGTTGGAGCGCGCCTTCTCGACGGTAAACTTGCCGGCCTGCTCGTCATAGGAGCTATTGGCCTCGAACGCGCCCGAACGCCCCTCGTTAAACTCGTCGATGGCGGCGCCCAGATCCTTCTCAAACTGCTTTTGGTCAAAGGTGTCGGAGAGCATGGACCTGTCTCTTATACACATCTCCGAGCCCACGAGACATGCGCAGATCTCG
>USHF01000240.1 GCA_900554465.1 uncultured Collinsella sp. | reverse complement strand
GTAAGGAGTCGTCGGCAGCGTCAGATGTGTATAAGAGACAGCTTCGACCTGTCCAAGAACCTGGTGACCGATGAGACCGTCAAGCTGCTGTGCGATCTTGCCCGCGAGGTGAAGCTCGAGGAGCGCCGCGACGCCATGTTCTCCGGCGAGCACATCAACACCACCGAGGACCGCGCCGTCCTGCACACCGCGCTTCGTCGCCCGGCAAGCGAGAAGGGCCAGCTCATTGTCGACGGCCAGGACGTCGTCGCCGACGTGCACGAGGTCCTCGACCGCATGTATGCCTTCGCCGAGCGCGTGCGCTCCGGTGAGTGGAAGGGCGTTACCGGCAAGAAGATCGAGCACCTGGTGTCCATCGGCATCGGCGGCTCCGATCTGGGCCCGGTCATGGCTTACGAGGCTCTGCGTCCCTATGCTGACGCCGGTATCGACTGCCGCTACATCTCCAACATCGACCCCAACGACCAGGCCGAGAAGCTTAAGGGTTTGGACCCCGAGACCACGCTCGTGATCATCGTCTCCAAGACCTTCACCACGCTCGAGACCCTCACCAACGCTCGCGAGGTCAAGACCTGGATGCTCGAGCAGCTCAAGGCTCAGGGCGCCATCGACGGCTCCGATGAGCAGAACGCCGAGGCCGTGGCAAAGCACTTCGTCGCCGTCTCCACCGCGCTCGAGAAGGTCGAGGCCTTCGGCATCGACCCTGCCAACGCCTTCGGTTTCTGGAACTGGGTCGGCGGCCGCTATTCTGTTGACTCCGCCGTGGGCCTGTCGCTGATCGTCGTGCTCGGCCCCGAGCGCTTCCAGCAGTTCCTCGAGGGCTTCCACGCCATCGACGAGTACTTCTGCAATACCCCGCTCGAGAACAACGCCGTCGCGCTAATGGGCCTGTTCAACGTCTGGTACGTCAACTTCTTCGGTTCCAAGAGCCATGCCGTGCTGCCGTACTGCCAGTACCTGCACCGTTTCCCGGCCTACCTGCAGCAGCTCACCATGGAGTCCAACGGCAAGCATGTCCGTTGGGACGGCAGCGCCGTGACCTCCGACACCGGTGAGATCTTCTGGGGCGAGCCCGGCACCAACGGCCAGCATGCCTTCTACCAGCTGCTGCACCAGGGCACTGTGGTGGTCCCGGCCGATTTCATCGCCTTTGCCAATACCGCCAACCCTGCGACCGATAGCGGCCAGGACGTGCATGAGCTGTTCCTGGGCAACTTCCTGGCCCAGACCAAGGCGCTCGCCTTTGGCAAGACGGCCGACGAAGTTCGTGCCGAGGGCACGCCCGAGCAGATCGTCCCGGCCCGTTGCTTTGAGGGCAACCGCCCGACGACCTCGATCTTTGGCGACACGCTGACCCCGTTCGCACTCGGTGAGCTCATCGCCCTGTACGAGCACATCACGTTTGTCGAGGGTACGGTCTGGGGCATCGACTCCTATGACCAGTGGGGTGTTGAGCTGGGCAAGCAGCTTGCCAAGCAGATCACCCCTGCCTTCCACGACGATGCCGCCAAGGCCGAGCAGGACGCTTCGACCCAGGCGCTCATCGAGTTCTATCGCGCGCATCGCAAGTAGTCGCTGCTGTTAACGCATCGCGCCTTATAGTCAGGGGCCCGTATCCTATCGGATGCGGGCCCCTTTGCTTTGCCGTGGTCCCGGGGCGCACGGCCTTTGTGGAGCATCGCCGGGGCGTCGCGCGCTGCGAGAACCCTGCGCCTAGATCTCGGCCTCCGCATGGCCTCGCTGCGCCTCGGGCAGCTCCCCGTAGAGCGGATGGTCTTCGAGCCTAAAGCGCTCGACCTGTTCGGGAGTGCGACCGCGTACAAAGAGCCACGAGCGATCGATCGGCGTCGCCATGAGCGTGCTGGGCAGCGCGTCGGCGCGGTCGGAAAACACCCGGGCACTCTCGGGATCCTGGAACGCCAGCACCAGATGCGTGTCGCAGTTGCCCATGATGGAGCGTGCGCGTGCCTCGCCATAGAGCGCATCGAGCTGGTTGGTCGACTGCAGCAGCAGCGTTGCCCAGATGTTGCGGCTTCGGATAATCGAGAGCACGTTGTCGATCTGGGGGATCTGCAGATTTGCGAAGTCATCGAGCATAAAGCGCACGGGCACGGGCAGGCTGCCGTCGGGCTGCCTATCGGCCTCACGAATGAGGCCCATAAACGCTTGCGTAATAAAGAGGTCGGTCAGCGGATCGAGATTGCGGTCAATATCGCTTACGGTTACAAACAGGGCGCAGGGGGTGTGTCCCATGGAAGCGAAGTCCACCTGCTGTCTCTTATACACATCTCCGAGCCCACGAGACATGCG
>USHF01000239.1 GCA_900554465.1 uncultured Collinsella sp. | reverse complement strand
CGAGATCTGCGCATGTCTCGTGGGCTCGGAGATGTGTATAAGAGACAGGTACGGGCTACCACGCATCTGATACCCGGTCTTTCCACGGAAGGCCGGGTTTTTTATTATCAAACAATTGTCTGTCATTCCCGTTTGAACAAGAGCTTTGCGTTCTGCTTATGGCCCTTACGGGTACAATAACCAAGATATTTTGACTGTTAGAAGGAGTCTCATGACGGAGTCCTCTCAGCATACGTCTAAGCCCCAGGTCGAGGTTGAGGCCTCGGGCGGCGATGACAATAAGAGCGCACGCCGCGGCGCCATCTTTATCGGCGTCGTGCTGGTGGGTTATATCGTCTACCTGGTGGTAACCGGGCAGATGGGGCAGTTCTGGGCCGCTATGTCGAGCGTTCAGGCGCCCTGGCTCGTTGTCGCGTGTCTTTGCATGTTTATGTATCTGTTCTTTGGCATTGTGGCCTATGCGATCGCCGTCTGGCTCGACCCCAATTCGCCCGTCGGTATCCGCGACCTCATTTCGGTCGAGGCGAGCGGTATTTTCTTTGGCAACCTGACGCCCATGATGATGGGCTCTACGCCTGCCCAGATCTACCGCCTGACCAAAGCGGGCCAAAACGTGGGCGAAGCGGGTGCCACGCAGTTCACCCGATTTATTGTGTATCAGTTTGGCCTCGTTGCCTGGGGCGCTATCCTATTGCTTGCTCGCATGCCGTTTTTTGCCGAGCGCTATGGCGACATGACGCTGCTGTGCGTCTTTAGTTTTGGCGGTCACTGCTGCATCCTGCTCGGCATCTTCGCCGTCGCACTCATGCCTAAGACCGTCACGCGCGTCGCCCATTGCATCATCAATTGGCTCGAGCGCATAGGTGTCTCGGCCACTAAGATCGATGGATGGCGCTCGTTTGTCGATGGCGAGATCTACTCCTTCTCCGAGAAGTTCAAGCTTTCGGCCGGACATTTTTCTTCCATGCTGCTCACCGTGTTTATCACCATGCTGCAGCTTGCGTTTTTCTATCTGGTGCCGTATTTCCTGATGCTTGCCTTTGGCCACCACGAGGTCGACTTTTTCTCGGTCATGGCCGCGAGCGCCTTTGTCCAGCTGCTGAGCTCTGCGGTCCCCTTGCCCGGTGGAACTGGTGGCGCCGAGGGCGGCTTTGCACTGTTCTTGGGTCATTTCTTTGGGTCGGCTTCGACCGCCGGCTATCTGCTGTGGCGCCTCATTACGTTTATCGCGCCGACCATTTTGGCTGCGCCCCTGCTGGGCCTTAAGAGCGCCCACAACGAGAGCATCCATGCGCGCTGGGATCGCGCGATGCGCAAGCTCGGACGATCGCCTCAGACGTCCTCTAAGCCTGCAAAGCCCCATCCTGTGAATGCGGTTACCGTGGATCCCAATCAGCATGCTCAGAAGGCTTCTGGGGCCGCTAAACCGTCGCATAAGGCCTATGTGCGCCAGACAGGCGACGGCATCCGTGTGTCCCCGGCTGCTTTGAACAAAATGAAGCTCCCTAAGGCGTAACAGTTGGTCGTGCGTTCTTCATGTTGCCGGGCTTTTTTGTGCCGGATGGGGGATAATCCTCTTACGTAGATTAACTCTCATCTGTTGATGAATGCTCACATTCCGAAGGGACACGTCCATGGACACCAGCAAACCGCGCCTCGACCGCCGCATCGTTCGCAGCCGCAATGCCATCCTTTCTGCGTTTGAGCGCCTGCTGATGGATAAACCGCTTGCCGATATTACCGTGAGTGCCATCGCGCGTGAGGCAAATGTCGATCGTAAGACCTTCTACGTGCACTTTGGCACGGTCGACGGCCTGCTCGATGCCATCGCCGCCGATGTGGTCGAGATGATCGTCGACTCGGTCGAAAAGACGCTTTCCACTATGGGCAGTGACCCCAACGAGCGCGCCCTTGGAGCGGCGGCTACCTTCTTTAAGACCATCAACGAGGCACTTTGCAATAACCTCGTGCTCAATCGCCAGCTGATTGAAAACATCCCGCTCGACGATTTTATGACGCGTTTGCGCGTGCCGCTCGAGCATGAGATTGCCGAGCGCGACTTGCTGCCCTACGGCCTCAAGGACGAGATGTTCGATTACTATCTGGCGTTTTTGCTGTCCGGTATTATCGGTATCTATCGCACGTGGGCGCTGTCTGATGGTTCGGTTCCTATCGAGCGTGTCTCGGAGGTCGCCAACGACCTGACTCTCAATGGCCTGTCGAGTCTGGAATCTCGCTTGGATTAGGCGCAGGCTCGAGTTCGTGAGGCGCTTGTCGGGGTGCAGCCCTGTCTCTTATACACATCTCCGAGCCCAC
>USHF01000238.1 GCA_900554465.1 uncultured Collinsella sp. | reverse complement strand
TGGAGCGGACAACGGGGCTCGAACCCGCGACCCCAACCTTGGCAAGGTTGTGCTCTACCAACTGAGCCATGTCCGCTTACGAGGATTAATCTTACGTGATGCCCGCATCCTATGCAAGAACTTTTTTTGAAAAGTTTTGCGACGCCCTCGCGAACCTCGCGAAGACATCAGCCACCACGGAAGGCGCAGGCAAACGCAAACTCGCCGCAAGAGGCCCTTACATCTCACCGAGCATGATCCAGGCAGAGCTGTCCTGCGCGAGTCTGCCGTCTGCAAGCGCTGATGAGGTGAGCAGGACCCTGCCCGCCGGCAGCTCCACGGGTGCTGCACCGAAGTTCGTCACGCACGCCCAGCCGTTATCGCGGCGATAGGCGATGACGCCGCCCTCAGCGCCCTCGGCACCATCCGCAAGACCGGTGCGCCCGTCAAGATCGAGCCACGCAAGATCGTTGGCGCACCCGCGCAGCTTGCGCCGCAGCCAGAGGGCGTCACGATAGAGCGCAAGCATCGATGTCGAGTCCGTTTCTTCCCTATCGGCAGCATAATCGGAAAACCATGCAGGCTGCGGCAGATGGGGCGCCGCATCAGCGTCCGCCGGCGAAAACCCAAACGATCCGCCCTGCGCGGGATCGTCCGCCGCTACCCACGGCAGGGGCACACGACAGCCGTCGCGCCCCTTCTCGCGCTTCGGTCCGCGCGTATTGGTTGCACTGGGATCTTCGAGTGCAGTCCACGGGATATCAGCCACCTCAAAAAGACCGAGCTCCTCACCCTGATACACGTATGCCGAGCCCGGAAGCGCCAGTTCAAGCAAAAGGGCCGCCCGCGCGCGGCGCTCGCCGAGTTCACGGTCCTCGTCATAAGACGACCCGTCGCGTAAGAGCCAGTCGAGCGCAATCTGGTGGTAGCGCGTCGCCTTGATTTGCGGCAGGGCATAGCGCGTCGCCACGCGCGGCACGTCGTGGTTGGAGAGTACCCAGGTCGAGGCGGAATCGGATTCGATAGCTGCCTTCAAGCCCTCCTCGATTGCAGCGTGCATGTCATCATAGGTCCAAGTGGCCTTGGCAAACTCAAAGTTGAATGTCTGGCCAAGCTCGCTGGGACGCGCATAGAGATACTGGCGCTCAGGCAGCACCCACGCCTCGGCAACGGCGCTGCGCGGCGGATTATAGCGGTCGAACACGCGGCGCCACTCGCGATAGATCTCGTGGACCTCGTTGCGGTCCCACAGCGGATGGGTGCCGTCGTCAACCATGTCATCGCCCTCGGCGAGATGCCACCGGTCGAGGTCATCGCGGTCGAGATCCTTGGCGAGACCGTGCGCCACATCGATGCGAAAGCCATCGACGCCTCGATCGCTCCAAAACGCCAGGACGTCGCAAAAGAACGCGTGAACCTCGGGGCATGACCAGTCAAAGTCCGGCTGCTCGGGCGTAAACATGTGCAGATACCATTGACCGTCCGCAACACGCGTCCAGGCGGGGCCGCCAAAGTTGGCATTCCAATTGGTGGGAGGCAGCTCGCCATGCTCGCCGCGACCATCGCGGAAGATATAACGGGCGCGCTCGGGCGATCCGGGGCCGGCGGCAAGAGCGGCTTTGAACCAGGGGTGCTGGTTGGATGAATGGTTGGGCACGATATCGACGATGACCTTGATGCCGCGCGCGTGAGCCGCAGCGATCATGTCATCGAAGTCGTCAAGCGAGCCGAGACGTGGGTCGACATCGCAGTAGTCCGCCACATCATAGCCGCCATCGACAAGAGGCGAAGGGTAAAACGGGCTCAGCCAGATGGCCTCGATGCCCAGCCGCTCAAGATAGTCCATCTGCTGGGTAATGCCCGCGATATCGCCCAGACCCGAACCGGTCGAATCCTTAAACGAACGCGGGTAGATCTGATAGATCGCGGCATCGGACATCCATGAGCGCGAAGAGGACTTTTCTGCAGCCATGGGGTGAGCCTCCCTTGCAACGAGGTTTTGCGAGATGCCCACGATGATACGCCCAAAGCTGTCATTCGAGGCAAACAACGCCACAGCCACACCCCAAAACGCTCGCTCCCTCTCGGGCTCGAGCCTCCTGGGACGAATCGATCGATTAGTGAAAAGAACGGAAGACTCACTCCCCCGGCCACAGCAGCGAGCGGGCTCCGGGTGCCCCAGGTTGCCGCGAAAGAGGAGGGAAGCGTACTTTATGTACGCGACCGACGATTGAGGGGGCAAGATGGGGTGCCCGGGGCTCGCGCAGCGTCAACAAAAAACGCGGTTCGTTAGAACCGCGTAAGATAGTTGGAGCGGACAACGGGGCTCGAACCCGCGACCCCAACCTTGGCAAGGTTGTGCTC
>USHF01000237.1 GCA_900554465.1 uncultured Collinsella sp. | reverse complement strand
ACCGAGATCTACACCTAAGGAGTCGTCGGCAGCGTCAGATGTGTATAAGAGACAGGTGGACAACGCGCGCGGCGAGCTTTCCGATGCCCGCGCCGCGCTGGAGCTTGCCGAGGAGATGGGGGATGACCCCGATGCCGCCGCCCTTCGCGAGGAGGCTACAGCCACGGCTGAGCGCCTGGCCCGTGCCATCGATGAGCTTGAGCTTTCGAGCTGGTTTACCGGTGAGTTCGATCACGGCGATGCCATTGTGACCATCAAGCCCGGACAGGGTGGTCTGGAGGCCCAGGACTGGACCTTCATGCTCTTTAAGATGTACATGAAGTACTGCCAGCGTCGCGGCTGGAAGGTCACGATTAACGACTGCCCCGCTGCTGAGGTCATCGGCATCGACCGCGCGACCTTTACCGTCGAGGGCAAGGACGCATTTGGTATGCTGCGCGCTGAGGCCGGCGTCCACCGCTTGGTGCGCATTAGCCCCACCGACGACAAGAAACGCCGCCAGACCACGTTCGCCGGCGTCGAGGTCATCCCCGTGCTACCCGATGATATCGATATCGAGATCAGCCCCGATGACATCCGCGTGGACGTGTACCACGCGAGCGGCCCGGGCGGCCAGGGCGTTAACACCACCGACTCCGCCGTGCGCGTGACTCATTTCCCCAGCGGCATTGTGGTCACCTGCCAAAACGAGCGTAGCCAGATCCAGAACAAGGCCGCGTGCATGCAGATCCTCAAGGCTCGCCTGTACGAGATTGAGCTCGAGAAGCGCGCCGAGGCGCTCGATGAGATTCGCGGACCCAAAACCACGATCGGTTTTGGCAACCAGATTCGCAGTTACGTGCTCTACCCGTACCAGATGGTCAAGGATTTGCGCTCGGGCGTGGAGACCAGCAATGTCGAGGCCGTTCTTGACGATGGCGACCTGGACCCGTTTGTTATTGGCTACCATCGTTGGGCCACTGGCAATGCCGGCGCGGAGACCCCATCTGCCTAAACCGCCCGGTTTATGTGGAAATGGATAAAACCCTCCGAGCAGGGTGGTTTTGTATCCAAAGCAAACCCTGCGCAGGGGTGGTTTTTGTTCGGCGAATCGGTAGAATCGAATACAGCAAGAAGTTCGAAGCGCATCCGTTTGGGTGCGCTTTTTTGAGGGAGGTAGCATGGCATATCGTCTGGACATCAAGCGCATTCTATCGATGAACTTCTTTCATGACCTGCCCCAGATTATGTTGGGGTGCGCTCTGGCCGCTATTGCGACCGACCTGTTTTTGATTCCCAACGGCCTTGCTGCCGGTGGCGTTACGGGCCTTGCCACTATTATCCAGGCGGTCGGCGCATCGCGCGGCCTATCGCTTCCCGTTGGTATTCAGACGATCGTGATGAACGCCTTGCTGTTGCTGGTCGTTATGCGCGAGGGCGGCATGTTCTACGTAGTGCAGACGGCGACGGGCTTTGTGCTGCTGGGCTTCTTTACCGACCTATTTGCCCCGTTTGTAGCGCCTCTGGCGCATGCGGACCTGATGCTTCCTGCTATGTGGGGCGGCATTATTACGGGCATCGGTTACGGCATGGTGCTGCGTGCCGGCGCCAACACCGGCGGCTCGGACACGATTGGCCAGATCATCTCGCGTAATACCTCGCTGCCGGTGGGTTCGACCGTCATGGCAATCGATGTTGCCGTATGCGCGCTGTCGGCTCCGGTCTTTTCAATCGAAAACGCACTATATGCAGGCCTTTCGATGGTCATTAGCGGCTACGTGATCGATGCCGTGGTCGATGGTGGCAACAAACGCCGTATGGTACTCATCATCTCGGACAAGTTCCCTGATATCGCTGCCGATATCATGTATGGCCTGGGTCGTGGTTGTACCAAGTTTAAGGCGACTGGCATGTATTCGGGTGCCGAGAAGCCGGTGATCATGGTCATCGTGAGCCGTCGAGAGCTCAATACCCTCAAGACGATCGTGCGCGAGCGCGATCCTCACGCCATTGTGACGGTCGCCGACGTTACGGAAGCTTTCGGCGAGGGATTCAAGGACATTAGCGCGTAGGGCCGACCGCGTCCCATCCAAAAGACGTTCACATTGATAAACCGTTTCATCAGCGGTTCTGCCTGCTCAATTGCTCAAATAATGATAAAAAGTCTGGTAAAGCCATCAGTTTCCAGCATAATGAAGGACGTACGTGCATCGCGGCTGGGTTGGGATTACCTTTCCGTGCCGTGCGCATCTTGTCTAAAGAGGATGAAAGGAAGGCACAATGAGCGACGAAGAGCTCAAAAAGGTTGCCAACGAGGTAAGGAAGGGCATCGTCACCGGCGCTGTCTCTTATACACATCTGACGCTGCCGACG
>USHF01000236.1 GCA_900554465.1 uncultured Collinsella sp. | reverse complement strand
CGAGATCTGCGCATGTCTCGTGGGCTCGGAGATGTGTATAAGAGACAGGATTGATTCCTTGTTTGGCCGAAGTCGCTGAGTGAGTTTGGCTTTGTTGATTCAGGTTGTAGCTGACAACAAAAGCGATCAGTTCGCTTGATACGGGGCCGACTACATAGAAAAAGATTGCGTCAATGAAGCCTATAGTGTTGTAAGTGTTGTAAGTTGTTTCGCCGGAAAAAACAGCGTATAAAGCATATCCAAATCTTGGCTGATTCATGTATGAGTAGGAGAAGACCAAGAGCGTCAATATTGCTACTACCAGAAGTGCATTCAGGATAAATCGTTTGCTTTTCATCGATCGCTCCTTCCGGGTGACTCTTATATGTAATTCTACAACAGCCATTATTTTCAAAGAATATGACTGTCCTAAATAACGTGCACTTTCGCTGGAGGGTCGCTGTTTGGCGGCCCTCTTTTTTGCACAGGCGCGGTGGGATGGTAATATCGTTACGTTTGAACTGTTTCGATGTGAAACCGAGGAGATTCCCTCTATGAGTGCTGACTACCCGTCAATGACTACGGCCGAGATCCGCTCCAAGTTCCTCAACTTCTTTGAGGAGCGCGGTCTTAAGCTTTATCCTTCTTCGTCTCTTGTTCCCGACGATCCCTCGTTGCTGCTTGCCAACGCTGGCATGAACCAGTTTAAGGAGTACTACCAGGGCAAGAAGACCATGAAGGAGATCGGCGCGATCTCCTGCCAGAAGTGCGTCCGCACCAACGACATCGACTGCATCGGCGAGGACGGCCGTCACCTGTCTTTCTTCGAGATGCTCGGCGACTTCTCCTTTGGCGGCGTCTCCAAGCAGCAGGCCTGCGCCTGGGCCTTTGAGCTCATCACCAAGGAGTTCAAGCTGCCGCTCGACCGCCTGTACTTCACTGTCTTTACCGAGGACGACGAGACCCATGACGTGTGGCGCTCCCTGGGCGTTGCCGAGGACCACATCTCCCGCCTGGGCGAGGACGACAACTTCTGGGCCGCTGGCCCCACCGGCCCCTGCGGTCCGTGCTCCGAGATCTACTTTGACATGGGCGAGGAGGTCGGTTGCGGCAGCCCCGACTGCAAGCCCGGCTGCGACTGCGACCGCTTCCTGGAGTTCTGGAACCTCGTGTTTACCCAGTACGACCGCCAGGAGGACGGCTCCATGCCGGAGCTGCCGCACCGCAACCTCGATACGGGTATGGGTCTGGAGCGCATGGCCGCTATCATGCAGCACAAGACCGCTAACTACGACGGCGATCTGATGCAGCATCTCATCAAGCTCGGTGAGGAGATCAGCGGCAAGACCTATGACGCCGACGATTACTCTGGTGCCAGCCGCTCCCTGCGCATCATCGCCGACCACTCCCGTGCCGTCGACTTTATGATTTCTGACGGCATCCTTCCCGGTAACGAGGGCCGCGAGTACGTTTTGCGCCGCCTGCTCCGTCGTGCCGTGTTCCACGGCCGCCTGCTGGGCATCGAGGGTGCCTTCCTGACCAAGTTTATCGACGAGGTCAACGCCCAGATGGGCGAGGCCTATCCCGAGCTGCTCAAGAACGTCGCGCTCGTCAAGGGCATCGTCGCTTCCGAGGAGGAGCGTTTCTCCACGACGCTCGACAACGGCCGCGTTTACCTAGACGAGGCCCTGGCCGCGCTCGCCGAGGGTGCTGTCCTTCCGGGCGACGTTGCCTTTAAGCTGCACGACACCTTTGGTTTCCCCATCGACCTGACCGTTGAGATCGCCGGCACCGCTGGCCACGATGTCGACATGGACGGCTTTACCGCCTGCATGGAGGACCAGAAGGCCCGCGCTCGCGCCAACGCCAAGGGCGATGCCTGGGGCAGCTTCAACGACGTGTGGGTCGAGCTTTCCGACAAGGTCGCCGCGACCGAGTTCGACGGCTACGACAACGATGTCATCGAGGGCGCCAAGGTTGTCGCCATCGTGCGCAACGGTGAATGCGTCGAGTCCGCTGCCGCGGGCGAGGATGTCGAGGTTGTGCTCGATCGCACGCCGTTCTATGCCGAGATGGGCGGCCAGCAGGGTGACGCCGGCAAGCTTTCCGCCGAGGGCGTTGCACTGACCGTTTCCGATACCAAGAACCACAACGGCCTGTATGCCCACGTCGCTCACGTTGCCGAGGGTACGCTGACCGTCGGTGCTGCCGTGACCGCCATGCTCGACGCCGAGCGCCGTGGCTTCCTGCGCCGCAACCACACCGCCACCCACCTGCTCGACGCTGCGCTTAAGCAGGTCCTGGGTGAGCATGTCTCCCAGGCCGGCTCGCTGGTGCTGTCTCTTATACACATCTGACGCTGCCGACGACTCCTTACGTGTAGA
>USHF01000235.1 GCA_900554465.1 uncultured Collinsella sp. | reverse complement strand
GACGGCATACGAGATGCGCATGTCTCGTGGGCTCGGAGATGTGTATAAGAGACAGATACGCGTCTGGTTCACCGCAGGCCCCCGCCGCAAAAAAGAGCGCTACCAGGGCGCTTGTCGCCGTTATCGTTGTGCTGTTGGCAATCATCATCGCCTTGGTCATCTTTTTTGTGATCAAGCCGTTCGACAACTCCGCTACGCAGACGACTGCCGAGGTAGCTAAGCTGCACCATGACGTCGACGACGATGATCCAAAGCCTCTCGGCAATCCCAACAGCCTGTACGACGATGATGACGATGACGACGAGGATGGCGGCGAAGCAAGCCTCTCCGAACAGAACCTCTACCGTCGCCTGAGTGAATACTACGACCTGCTGGAAGATCTCGATAGCCAGGTCCGTGCCTGCGCAGAGACGTTTAATGGTAGCTATCTGGAAGAGGATCGTACCACCCGTCAAAATCTCGCTGACGTCGCCGAGCGCACGGAGGACACCATCGAGCAGTATTACGACATTGTCGAGGACCTGGACGTCCCCACAAGCTCTAAGAACTACAGCTCGTGGAAGGACATCATTGCTCTGTACGACGACCTGGATCACCGCATCGATGCGATCTGCGATGCCTGGGAGATCAGCTTGAAGTACGCAAAGCCCGCGGACCATAAGAACGAGATCGTGGCGCCGCTGTCGCGCGACAACGTGGCGGGCACCAATGACAATAAGTACCGCCTAGACTTTGAGGAGCGCTATCCCGGCGCCAAACCCGTCGAAGTGAACTAACGCCTTGTCGTTTCCGAGCCGGCAGTTAGGGACGTTCCTAAACTGCCGGCAGAAAAAGGAATGTCCCTAACTGCCGGTCAAAAAAAGAGCGAGGATCATGGGACCCTCGCTCGTTTTTTGGGCAATGTTTCGACTGCGCCGTTACTTGTCGGCGGCTGCTTTCTTGGCAGTCGACTTCTTCGCGGTCGTCTTCTTGGCGGCAGTGGCTTTCTTAGCCGTCGTCTTCTTCGCAGTCGAGGTCTTCTTCGCCGCGCTCGCCTTGGTCGTGGTCTTGCGGCCGCGGGCGGGCTTCTTCTCCTTGGTCGGGCAGTCCATGTTCACGCAGATGCGCCACGGGCCGCGCGCGGTGTTGACCACCACGATGGGGGCGCCGCACTCGGGGCAGGTCTCGCCCGTCGCCTCGAGCTTGCCACGCGCCGGCAGCGGATAGCTCACGCCGCAGTCGTCATAGTTGGTGCAGCGGATAAAGCGCTTGCCGCTCTTCTCGCTCTTGTGTGCGATCAGGTCGCCATGGCGTCCTGCCTCGGCGCACACCTTGCACTCGCCCACCTTAAGGTCAGGCTCGTAGTTGGTGGGGCATGTGGGGTTCACGCAAATCTCGAAAGCCTTTTGGCGGAACGGCTGGCACTTAATGCGCGGCGCACCGCATTCGGGGCACACAGCAGCCTCGCCCTCGAGCGGGCTCACCTTGACGCCGCTCGGCACCGGATAGGTCACGTCGCAGTCGGGCCAGCCCATGCAGCCGATAAAGCTGCCGCGGGTCTTGGCGCTCGTCTTCATAACCAAGTCCTTGCCGCACTTGGGGCAGGCGCCCACGCGCGCATCGGCCGTGACGGCGTCGCTGATAGCATCGCCCAGTTCCTGCGTATGCTTGAGCAGCTCGTCGAGCACACCGGCCAGCAGCGCGCGCGAGTGCGTCACGACATGCTCTTCGGTGTCCTCGCCGCGCTCCACGCGGGTCATGTCGCCGTCGAGCTCGCTGGTCATATCGGGGCTCGTGATGCGCGGGGCAAACTGCGACAGTGCATCGATGATGGCGATGCCCAGCTGGCTCGGCTCCACGGGATCGTTTTTGAGATAGCGCACGGCGTACAGGCGCTCGATGATGCTCGCGCGCGTGGACTTGGTGCCCAGGCCGCGCTTTTCCATCTCCTGCACGAGCTTGCCCTGGCTGTAGCGCGCGGGCGGCTCGGTCTGCTTGGCCTCGAGCTTAATGTCGAACACGTCGACCGTATCGCCCTGCTCCAGCGGCGGCATCTGCTCGTCGCGCTTGAGACCGTACGGGTATGCCTCGCGGAAACCGGGGGTCACGAGCACATCGCCCGAAGCCACGAACGGCTCGCCGTTCACATCGAGCTCGAGCTTGGTGTTCTCGATGGTCGCAGGCCCCATGAGCGTCGCCAGGAAGCGGCGGGCGATGAGGTCGTAGAGCTTGCGCTGGCCGCCATCGAGCGCGGACGGGTCGCCCTCGCCCGTAGGATAGATCGGCGGGTGGTCGGTGGTCTCGACCTTGCCGCGCGTGGGCTTCATGGGACCGGCGAGCACCTTTTTGCACACGGGCGCCAGCGCCGGGTTGATCTTTGCCAGGTCGCTCACCACGGCGCCCCTGTCTCTTATACACATCT
>USHF01000234.1 GCA_900554465.1 uncultured Collinsella sp. | reverse complement strand
CGTCGGCAGCGTCAGATGTGTATAAGAGACAGGCTCTAGATCTCGCTTATCCATATATGTTCCCTTCGACGGCGCAAAGTTTAGCACTCAAAGGGTATGTTTCCGAACACTAAGACAGAATTGTTCGGAAACTATAGGACAGACTGATTCAATTGCTAGACGGATTGGCTAGTCGCGCAGGATGATGTCCATGGCGAGCATCAGATTGCGCTCGTCGATGGCAAACGGGGCGGCCTCGCGCGTCTTGGGCTTGGCACAAAACGCGATGCCCGTGCCCGCGGCCTGAATCATGGGGATGTCGTTGGCACCGTCGCCGATCGCGACGGTGTGGGCCATATCGACGCCGCACTCAACTGCCCAGTCCAGCAGCTGGATGAGCTTGGACTCCTTGGTCACAATGTCGGCAGCCAACTTACCGGTGAGCTTGCCGTCCACGACCTCCAGACGATTGGCCAGGCAAAAGTCGATGGCCGCGGCGGCCACGATCTTATCGGCGACTTCGTGAAAGCCGCCACTCACGACGCCGACCTTCCAACCCTTGCTGTGTGCCGAGCGCACAAGCTCTAACGCGCCGGGGGTAAATGCCACGCGCTCAAAGGTGCGCTCGAACACGCTCTCGTCCAGGCCGGCGAGCAGCCCCACGCGCTCCTCGAGTGCCTGCTTAAAGTCAAGCTCGCCGCGCATGGCGCGTTCGGTGATCTGTGCCACCTGCTCGCCCACGCCGGCCTCTTCGCCCAACAGGTCGATGACCTCCTGGTTGATGAGCGTGGAGTCGATATCCATAACGATGAGGCGTGCAGTCATGGCGGGCCTTTCCGAGTGCTGTTTTATTGGGGCATATTGTCGCACGTGACGAGCGCGGGCGGGTGTCACGGCGCGTCAATTGTTTCGTCTCCGTCAAGTCTTTGGGCAGGAGCCACTTTTTCGCGGCACATCGACGCGAGTGCGATAAGATAGAACGCCATGTCTGGCTGCGCGGTTTACGCAGGCCGGGCAAATCTGTACGACGCCGCCCGGAACGACACGGGGCGGCACAGATCCATAAAGGAGGATCACTGGTATGAGCCAGACCCGTCCCATCGATGAGCATTCCATGCACACCCGTACCTGCGGCGAGCTTCGCTTCGAGAACGTGGGCGAAGAGGTCACCCTCACCGGTTGGGTGAGCCGTCGCCGCGACCACGGCGGCCTTATCTTCTGCGACCTTCGCGACCGTGAGGGCATCACGCAGCTCACCTTCGACCCCGAGCACTCCGACGGCGACGCCTTTAAGATCGCCGAGACCATGCGTCCCGAGTGGCCCATCAAGATTCACGGCGTCGTGCGCGCCCGTGGCGAGGAGACCACCAACACCAAGCTCGCCACCGGCGAGATCGAGGTCCTGACCGACCACGCCGAGGTGCTCAACACGTCCGTCACCCCGCCGTTCCAGATCGAGGACGGCATCGAGACCAGCGAGGACACCCGCCTGCGCTATCGCTATCTGGACCTTCGTCGTCCCGAGATGATGGCCAACCTCAAGCTGCGCTCCGACTTTACCTTTGCCATTCGCGAGGCGCTGCACAACCGTGAGTTCATGGAGGTCGAGACGCCCTCCCTGTTCAAGTCCACGCCCGAGGGCGCCCGCGACTTCATCGTCCCCAGCCGCATCCAGCCGGGCAACTTCTACGCCCTGCCGCAGTCCCCGCAGCTCCTGAAGCAGCTGCTTATGGTCGGTGGCGTCGAGCGCTACTACCAGGTTGCCAAGTGCTTCCGCGACGAGGACTTGCGTGCCGACCGTCAGCCCGAGTTCACCCAGGTCGATATCGAGATGTCCTTCGTGGACCAGAATGATGTCATGAGCGCGCTCGAAGAGGTCCTGGCCGATGCCTTCGGCCGCATGGGTGTCGAGATGCCCACGCCGCTGCGTCGCATGAACTACTGGGAGGCCATGGACACCTATGGCTCCGACAAGCCCGATACCCGCTATGGCATGCACTTGGTCGACCTGACCGACATCTTCGCCAACTCCAAGTTCAAGGTCTTTGCGACTGCCGCAAACGAGGAGGGCTCCGTCGTCAAGGCCATCAACGCCAAGGGCGCCGGTGCCTGGGCACGTGCCAAGATCGATAAGCTCGCCGGCGTGGCCTCCACGTTTGGCGCCAAGGGCCTGGCATGGATCGCCTTCCGCGAGGACGGCTCCATCAACAGCCCCATCGTCAAGTTCTTCTCGGACGAGGAGATGGCCGCTCTGCGCGAGCGCATGGACGTCGAGCCCGGCGACCTTGTGATGTTCGCCGCCGGCCCGCGCCTGCTCTCCGACGAGATCCTGGGCGGCATGCGTTCGCACATGGCCAATGCGCTCAAGATCAAGCGCGAGGGCCACGACTTCCTGTGGGTCGTCAACTTCCCGCTGTTCCACTGGGATGAGGACCGCAAGGCCTACGCTGCCGAGCACCAGCCCTTCAC
>USHF01000233.1 GCA_900554465.1 uncultured Collinsella sp. | reverse complement strand
ACGAGATCTGCGCATGTCTCGTGGGCTCGGAGATGTGTATAAGAGACAGGCCCGGTTCCAATGTTGGTTGGAACCGGGCCATTTTGCTATTTGAAAGACATGCTTCTAGGCTTATTTTTCATGAATCTGCTTGCCGCAAAGATGCTCAATTGAAATCTCGTAGAGTTGGACGCCCTTGATGTCTTTGGCGATTTCCTCCTCGACTTCTTCGGCAGAAGGGTAGTACTTAAGCGCGAGCTGGCGGACTTTGTCCTCGATAAACGCGGGGGCCTCATCTACCAGGCGACAACGGCCAAAGACCACGGTACTCATAACGTAGGGAGCCCAGTCGTCGTCCTTGTACCACTCGTTGCCGTACACGGTAAAGCAGACTTTGTCGTCACGCTTGAGTGAATCGACCTTGTGGCCAGCCTTGGCGCCATGGAAATAAATCTTGTCGTGCTCGGTGTCAAAGAAGTAGTTGACGGGAATGGCATAAGGGTAGCCATCGTCGCCGTTGACGGCAAAGACGCCGCGCTTGCAGGTGGTCAGCAGTTCACGTGCTTCCTCGTCAGTGATGGCGCGTTTCTTTCGACGCAGGGGCCTAAACATCGTTGGCTTCCTTTCTAGCTGTGCATGGTGGGTGAGCACAAACTATAGCGAAACAGTTCCGTTTTTCTTGATGCGGGCGAGGATGTTTTTGAGCTTGTTAAAGTCGAGCGGTTTGGGCAGATGGGCGTTCATGCCGGCATCGTGTGCCGCCTTGGCGTCCTCGACAAAGGCGTTAGCGGTGAGCGCGATAATGGGGATGTCGTCCGCATCGGCCTTCTCGCTCAGGCGAATCGCACGAGTCGCCTCGTAGCCATCCATGCCCGGCATCATGATGTCCATCAGGATCGCATCGAAGCTGCCGGCGGGGCGACTAGTGTATAGATCGACTGCTTCTTTGCCGTCGGCGGCGCGAGTTACGACGATGTCTTCGCTTTCGAGCAAGGCCTGGGCAATTTCGGCATTGAGCTCGTTATCTTCTGCCAAAAGGACGCTCATGCCGGTAAGCGAGCGGCTGTATGTTTGCTCGTCCGCACATTCCCTTGCCCGAGGGTTCTTGTCGATGTCGAGCGGAATCTGGACGTTGAACGTGCTTCCCGCGCCAACCTCACTCGAAATCTCAATCGTGCCGTCCATCATATCGATGAGCGATTTGACGATAGACATGCCAATGCCGGTTCCTTGGAACTTGCTGCGCGCATCGTCGCCTTCCTGGGCAAACGGCTCGTAAATGCGCGTCAAAAACTCGGGCGTCATGCCAATGCCGGTGTCCGAGACGCTAAAGCAAAACACGGCGTGCTCGTCGTCGACCGGTTTGATGGTCGATGAGAAGGTGACGGTGCCGCCGCGCTTGTTGTACTTGATGCTGTTGTCGAGCAGGTTGACGAGGATTTGCCGAATATGGGTGGGGCTGCCGATCATGTATTGGTCGACAGCGTAGGGCTCGCTGGTGTCGAGCATTGTTATGCCGCGGTCCGATGCACGGAGCTTGCACAGTACGAGCGCATCGTCGCACAGTTCTTTAAGATTGAACGATTCGTGATCGAGCGTTACTTTGCGTTCCTCGATCCGGCCCATCTCGAGGATATCGTTGATCAGTGAGAGCAGGTGATTGGCGGCAACGCGCGCCTTGGCACGGCTCTCGCGGGCGACCTGGATATCGCCTTCCTTCAATTCCTCGATCTCGATAAGGCCCAGGATGCCGTTGAGCGGCGTACGGATGTCGTGGCTCATGCGCGTGAGGAATGCCGTCTTAGCGGCGTTGGCGGCGTCGGCTTTCCGCTGTTCTTTCTGCGCACGTTGAAGCGACCAGGCAAGGATGACGATGCTGGTGAGCAAAATGCAGATGATAACAGTCACAATGGCGGCGCGGTTGCGGTAGAGAAACTGGAACGTGTCCGATTCCTGTGCCGTGTACGACGTTGAGGAGTAGCTGCTGGCGGAGAGCGATTCGCCGGCATTGATGATGCCTTTATTAATGATTCCCAGCAGTTCGGGCCTGCCACGAGAAATCCAGCACGAGAGCTCACAGGTGTCAGGGAGCTCGATCGTCTCGCAGTCCTCGAGATCATAACGGTCGCCGATGGTTTTTACGCGTGAACTGGGAGCGACGATGCAGTGCACCGTTCCCTTCCTGAGGGCGTCGAACGCTTCATCGTCGGATTGGTATTCGGTTACGGTCGCTGTGGGGAACAGACTTTCAAGTGCATTTTGGTTGATAAGCGATGATTTGGTACAGGCGATGTTCTGAAGGTCTTTGTTCAGGTTGCTGCCGGTGTGGATGGCGGTGAGGGACATGGTCCCCAACGATACCGACTGCACAACGCCCGTTTTCTCGGCAAACCAGTAATCTCGGTATACCGGCAGCGCAACGTCTATGCTTCCTGTCTCTTATACACATCTCCGAGCCCACGAGACATGCGCAGATCTC
>USHF01000232.1 GCA_900554465.1 uncultured Collinsella sp. | reverse complement strand
ACGAGATCTGCGCATGTCTCGTGGGCTCGGAGATGTGTATAAGAGACAGGGGGTCGTCCGGCTTAGCTTGCGGCGTATCGAGGGAGCCGGTCTTCTCAAACGCGGGTTGGCCATTGCTTCCGGTTGTCTGCTCAACGGGTGCACCGCACGAGGTGCAGAACTTGGCATCATCTGCAAGAAGCTTGCCGCACGAGGCGCAATACCGAGACATTGCCACTCCTTTCGCCACATTTCAAATCAATACGACGATTATACCCAGCGTCCAAAAGTCCCCATCATAAGTTGCGGTGAAATAGGGACTGTTTGGCGGTCTCAGAGCTTCAATCAGTCCCTATTTCACCGCAACTTTGGAAAGACACCTTTAGCCATTGGGGACGCGCCGAGCACTGGGGTATCATGGCTTGGTTGATATATCTGCATTTACGCGCCTTGTAGGAAGGGGCTGCGCCCATGGCTTTTGAGCCCGCTCAACATAGCTTTATCACGCTCGAGGGCGTCGACGGCGCCGGCAAGTCCACGCAGGCGCGTCTGCTTGCCCGCGCGCTCGAACTCGCTGGCTACCAGGTTGTGAGCCTGCGCGAGCCGGGCGGTACCGCCATCAGCGAAAAGATCCGTGCTCTGCTGCTCGACCCCGCCAATACGGCGATGGGAGACACCTGCGAGTTGCTGCTCTACGAGGCGGCGCGTGCCCAGTTGGTGCACGAGGTCATAGCTCCCGCCCTCGCGGCCGGCAAGGTAGTCCTGTGCGATCGCTTCTACGACTCCACGACCTGCTACCAGGCGTTTGCCGATGGCCTCGACCGTCAGATGGTACGCGATGCCAACAACCTGGCTGTCGCCGGTACGCATCCGGCGCTCACGCTCGTCTACCACATCACGCCCGAGCAGGCGGCGCTGCGCATGGCAGCTCGTGGTGCGGCAGATCGCATGGAGGCAAAAGGCATAGCCTTCCAAGAGCGCGTTTACCAGGGATTTTGCGCCATTGCTGCCGAGGAGCCAAACCGCGTAAAGCTCATCGACGCCACTGCGACCGTCGAGGAAGTCTTCGAGAAGACGGTCGAGCAGATTCGCGCGTACGGTCTCGACATTTCGCAAGATGCTGTCGCCGCCGCGCTTGCCAAGGAGGCCGAGTAACGTGGCCCCCGCTCAGGCAAGCCTGCTGGCCAAGCTCGACACCCAAGAGCGCGTTCGCGATTTTTTGACCAACGCCGTCGCCAGCGGCCGCGCATCGCACGCCTACCTGTTTTTGGGCGCTCCCGGTGCCGGCAAGCTCGATGCCGCATGGGCGCTCGCCCAGGCCTTCCTGTGCGAGCAGGACGGCTGCGGAGCATGCGACAGCTGCGTACGCGTTGCTCGGCATACGCATCCTGACGTGCACTATTACACGCCCGAGAGCGCCACAGGCTACCTCATTGCCCAGACCCGCGAGCTGCTCGATGACGTGCCGCTGGCGCCCATCCGTGCCAAGGCCAAGGTCTACATCATCGATCGTGCCGAGCAACTGCGCGCTAACACCGCCAACGCGCTGCTCAAGACACTCGAGGAGCCGCCCGAGGGCGTTATGTTCATCTTGTTGGGCACCTCGGCAGACGTGATGTTGCCCACCATCGTGAGCCGCTGTCAGTGCGTGCCGTTTCGGCTGGTGTCGCCCACCGTGGCCGCGCAGGCCGTGAGCCGCGCGACGGGTCAGGATCTCGCGCGTTGCCGCATGGCGGTCGCCGTGGCGGGAAGCCCCACACGCGGCATCGAGTTCCTTAAGAGTGCCGAGCGCCAGGATGCTCGCCGCCAAATGGTCCGCGCCATCGATTCGCTCATCGCTGCCGACGAGGCTGATGTGCTCAGCCGCGCCAAGTCGCTCATCGTCGCCGTTAAGGCGCCGCTCGCCGAGGTCAAGTCCACACAGGAAAAGGTGCTCGAGCAAAACGCCGACTACCTGTCGCGTGGAGCATTGAAGCAGCTTGAGGACCGCAACAAGCGCGAACTCAACGCGCGCGAGCGTTCGGGTATCATGGAAGCGCTGGCGAGCGCGCGGACGCTCATGCGCGACGTGCTGCTGACACTTCAGGACGAGGCGGCCGACGTCGTGAACGAAGACGTGCGCGACACGATCGGGCGGCTTGCCGCCGCGACGAATGTTGCGGGTGCCACCCGGGCGCTCGAGGCGGTCGCGACCGCCGAGCGCAACATCGCCAGAAACGTTACTCCCCAGCTGGCCATCGAGGTCATGCTGTTCGATATCAGGAAGGCACTGAAATGCCGTTAGTCGTACCCGTTAAGTTTACCTACGCCTCGCGCGACCTGTGGTTTGATCCGCAGGATCTGGATATCCTCGAGGCCGATTATGCCATTTGCTCCACCGAGCGCGGAACCGAGATCGGCCTGGTCACGGCCGATCCCTTCGAGGTGCCGCAAGATGAGATCGGCCAGCCGCTCAAGCCCGTGCTGCGCGTGGCGAGCGACATCGACCTGCAGCTTGCCGACGACC
>USHF01000231.1 GCA_900554465.1 uncultured Collinsella sp. | reverse complement strand
CGTAAGGAGTCGTCGGCAGCGTCAGATGTGTATAAGAGACAGCAATATGTTGATAGCCCTCGTCGGCAGCAGCCATGGCCTAGGCCCTCAACAGATAACGCACCTCGTAGGGTGCAAGCTCAAGGGTACCCGTCAGCTCGACCGTGGGTGCATCGTCGGCAAGCAAATCGACAAAGGAGCCGTTGAGCTCGCCGGCGCCAAAGGTGTAAGGCTCGTCCACGGCGTTCACCGCCACGAGCACCGTCGCGCCGTCACAGGCGCGCTCGAACAGCAGCTGCTTGTTCTGGATCACCACGTTGCGATAGGCACCGTAGTTGAGAGCACGGGCAGCCGCGTCGTCGGCCGAGCGAAGGTGCGCAAGCCGCGTGATGAACGCCGTCAGCTCGTTGGGCGCAGGCTCATCGAGCGCAGGGCGCAGCGCCCAGTCGCCATCGGGGCCGCCCTTTTCGCCAGCAATTCCCCACTCGCTGCCATAGTAGACGCACGGGATGCCTGGCATGCCAAAGAGCATGCCGTAGGCAGGACGTAGACAGGACTTGTCGGTGAGGATGCTCGCCAGGCGCGGTACATCGTGGTTGTCGACAAACGACAGCAGATGTTTGCCGCGGTAGATGCACCACGGATCGCCGCCAAACTGGCGGTGCAGCGAATGGGCGATCTCGAACATATTGACCGAGTTAAAGCTGGAGTACAGGCCCTTGTAGCACTCGTAGTTGGTGCAGGAGTCGAGCATCTCGTCGTTGACGATCTGGTTGTAGTCGCCGTGGAGCGTCTCGCCGATCAGCACAAAGTCGGGCTTGAGCTCACGGGCAAAGGCGTGCAGGCGGCGCATAAAGTCGCGGTCGAGCATATAGGCAACGTCCAGGCGCAGGCCGTCGACGCCAAAGACGTCGGCCCAACGGCGCACAGACTCGAGCAGGTAATCGACCACAGCGGGATTTTGCAGGTTGAGCTTCACAAGCTCAAAATGGCCTTCCCAGCCCTCGTACCAAAAGCCGTCGCCATAGCAGGAGTCGCCGTCAAAGCTAATGTGAAACCAGTCCTTGTAGGGCGAGTCCCACTTGCGCTCCTGAACATCGCGGAAGGCCCAAAAACCGCGACCGACATGGTTGAAGACGGCATCAAGCACCACACGGATGCCGTGGGCATGCAGCGTGTCGCATACGGCGGCAAAGTCGGCATCCCCACCCAAGCGACGGTCGATATGGCGCAGGCTGCGCGTGTCGTAGCCATGGCTATCGGACTCGAGCGGCGGATTGATGAGCACGGCGCCAACGCCGAGTTCCTGCAGGTAGTCGGCCCATTGGGCGATCTTCATGATGGGCGCATCGGGGTTGGGCGCAGCGTTGACAGCCTGGGCGAGTTCATCCTCGGCAACGGGGGCGGCGTTTTCGCGCGGAGCTCCGCAAAAGCCCAGCGGATAGATCTGATAGAACGTCGTCTCATATGCCCACATAGCAACCTCCCGGCAATCCTTCAAGCAACGCCACCCATTGTATGCCGAATGTGACAAAGGGACTGTCCCTTTGTCACATTCGATTATGCCGCGCCACGAAAGCGGCCCATCTACTACGTTTGACCCGCATGGGTCGACCACGCCCGCGTTTTTGTAAAACCGGCAAGCTTTCTACCTGCAGTTTTAATTTCGTACTTACCGGTGTGGTCGAGGGTAGACACTAAAAAGTAGTAGATAGGCCCATTTCGTGGCAAGCAGCTCAATTCAGGACATGGGGTAGTCAAAAAGCCCCATCCCAAATTAGCTACCCCCGTCCGCATTCCGCCGCAACTGATGAGGGGGTATGGCTAGGCAGCAGGCTTTGCACGGCGTATGGCCGGGAACAGCACGGTGATGGCGAGGATGACGCCCACGACGGTAATCGCCCCGCCCGCGAAGCCAATCCAAGCGATACCGGGGCCCGACACCACGGCGCCGCCGATCGCCGTACCGGTGCCGATACCCAGATTGAACAGGCCCGAGAAGATCGACATGGCGACAGCCGACGAATCCGCCGGCGTGTACTTGATGAGCTCGGCTTGGAACGCCACGTTAAAGGCCGTGGCGCAGCAGCCCCACAGTGCGCAAACGGCAAGCACTGCCGCGAGCGATGACGCGGCCGGACCCATGAGCAGCAGAGCCACCGGCACGCCGGAGAGTGTGATAGCCAAGAACGGAAAGCGATGCCCATCGAACAGTCGGCCGAACAGCCAGCTTCCGAGCAGACCGGAGCAGCCAAACGCCGTCAGCGTCATGGTAATAGCGCTTGCGTCGACGTGCGCGACCTGTGCCAGGAACGGCTCGATATAGCTGTAACCCGCATAATAGCCGGTCGCCATAAAGACCGTGACCGCATACAGCGCGATGAGGAACGGGTTCTTGAGCAGCTCGGGCAGCTGTTTGAGCGTAAAGCGCTCGCCCGCCGGCATGGCCGGGAACACCGCGGCTTGGTACACAACCTGTCTCTTATACACATCTCCGAGCCCACGAGACATGCGCAGATCTCG
>USHF01000230.1 GCA_900554465.1 uncultured Collinsella sp. | reverse complement strand
CGTCGGCAGCGTCAGATGTGTATAAGAGACAGCGGTATGTGGGCCGGGGCATGCTGTTCCTGGACCTGATCCAGGAGGGCAACCTCGGTCTGATTCGCGCCGTCGAGAAGTTCGACTACCAGAAGGGCTTTAAGTTCTCCACGTACGCCACATGGTGGATCCGTCAGGCCATCACGCGTGCTATCGCCGACCAGGCCCGTACCATCCGTATTCCCGTGCACATGGTCGAGACCATCAACAAGCTCGTCCGCGTGCAGCGCCAGCTTCTCCAGGACCTGGGTCGCGACCCGACCCCCGAGGAGATCGGTGCCGAGATGGACATGAGCGCCGACCGCGTCCGCGAGATTCAGAAGATTTCGCAGGAGCCCGTGTCGCTCGAGACCCCCATCGGCGAGGAAGAGGATTCCCAGCTGGGCGACTTCATCGAGGACTCCCAGGCTATCGTTCCGCCCGATGCCGCCAGCTTCTCCATGCTGCAGGAGCAGCTCACCCAGGTGCTCGACTCGCTTGCCGATCGTGAGCGCAAGGTTATCGAGCTGCGCTTTGGCCTTGTCGACGGACATCCCCGTACGCTCGAGGAAGTCGGCCGCGAGTTTGGCGTCACGCGCGAGCGTATCCGCCAGATCGAGTCCAAGACCCTGGCCAAGCTCCGCCATCCCAGCCGCAGTAGCAAGCTGAAGGACTATATTGAGTCTTAACCTCGCAAGCAAGAAGCGCCCTCAAGCACATCCGCTTGGGGGCGCTTTCATGTAGTCATTGGGGACGTCCCCAATGACTAGGTCGGAAAAATTCTCAAAAAAGTTCTTGCCCTAAGCTGATTCGTCCGTATAATAAACTTCGTTGCTTGAGAGCACGCACCTATTCCTCGGTAGCTCAATGGTAGAGCACGCGGCTGTTAACCGCGCTGTTGTAGGTTCGAGTCCTACCCGGGGAGCCAGGTTGTAAAACCCGTCGCTTATGCGGCGGGTTTTTTCATGCCGCGATCGCCTGGCGCGAACGTTGCCATATCAACATTTCGTGTCGAGGATGTAATCCCGCGACCCACCACCTCAACATGGCGCGCTCGTTGTAGAATAATGCAATGATTGCTCCCACGAGATGGTGCCGTGAGCACCAGATAAGGAGATTCTTGTGTCTGAGACCATTAACGGCAGCCTGAGCGTCTCGAACGACGTTATTGCCGATATTGCCGGTTATGCCGCGATGACGTGCTATGGCGTCGTCGGTATGGCCGAACAGCTCCAGGGCGCCGAGAGCGTGCGCCTGCTTGCCGGTCAGCGCCTCCGCAAGGGCGTGCTTGTCTCCGCCGACGAGAACGGCCTTACGGTCGATCTTCACGTCGTGCTCGAGAACGGCGTCAACATGAAGTCCGTCTGCCACAATCTTTCGAGCTCCGTTGCCTTCACCCTGCAGGAAATCGCCCAGATCGATCCCGCCAGCCTTAAGATCGGCATCCACATCGACGCGCTCAAGAGCCGTCTGAACTAGCATCCGAAAACGGAGATTCAAATACCCATGATTGCAAAGACCATTCGCACCTGTTTTCCGATCGCTGCGGCTGCCGTTTCCGACAAGGCCGAGGAGATCAACAAGCTCAACGTCTTCCCCGTACCCGACGGCGACACCGGCACCAACATGTCGCTCACGCTCGCCTCGGTGACCAAGGAGCTTTCCGCCCTTCCCGCCGATGCCGATATGGAGGCCATTGCCGGCGCCATTACCCACGGCTCCCTGATGGGTGCCCGCGGCAACTCCGGCGTCATCACCTCGCAGATCCTGCGTGGCGTGGCCGAGGGTCTCGTCTCTGTCGACGAGCCCATTACGTCCGCCAACATCGCCTTCGCTTTCCGTCGCGCCGTCAAGGTCGCCTTCCAGGCCGTTCGCAAGCCCATCGAGGGCACGATCCTCACGGTGCTTCGCGATGTCTCGACCAAGGCCGATGAGTGCGAAAAGAAGAAGTTCTCGGCCGAGGACGCGCTCGACGCCATCGTCGTCGAGGCCTACCAGTCCGTCGCCCGCACGCCCGACCTGCTGCCCGTTCTGAAGGAGAACGGCGTGGTCGACTCCGGCGCCTTTGGCTTTGCCATCTTCCTGGAGAACTTTGTCGCCGCTGCGCTTGGCCGCAGCACCGTTGTCGAGGATTTCTCCGCCACGTTTGATTCCGCTGGCTCTGCCCGCGACGCGGCCCTCGGTCGCGTTGAGATTGAGGCCAACGACGATTGGGAGGGCTCGGAGTTCCGCTACTGCAACGAGTTCCTCTTTAAGGCCGACGCCCCGTTTGACGAGGACGAGTGCCTTAAGTTCCTGGGCTCCATGGGCGACTGCGAGCTGCTCGTGGGTGCCTACCCCGATTACAAGATCCATGTGCACTCCAACACGCCTAACCTGGTGCTCGAGCACATGCTGCAGCTTGGTCAGATCTACGAGGTCTTTATCCACAACATGGAGATGGAGGCCCACGACCTGTCTCTTATACACATCTCCGAGCCCACGAGACATGCGCAGATCTCGT
>USHF01000229.1 GCA_900554465.1 uncultured Collinsella sp. | reverse complement strand
ACACGTAAGGAGTCGTCGGCAGCGTCAGATGTGTATAAGAGACAGAGCTTGCGGCGCTCGACGGACATGGTCTCGGGCATGGTAATGATCACCTTGTAGCCGCGGGCCGCTGCCACCGAGGCGATGCCGACGCCGGTGTTGCCGCTCGTGGGCTCGATGATGGTGTAGTCGCCGCCGCGCACGAGCTTGCCGGCCTTCTCGGCCTCGTCAATCATGTTCTTGGCGACGCGGTCTTTAACTGATCCGGCGGGGTTGAAGTATTCGAGTTTGACGAGCACACGAGCCTTGAGGTCCTCGTCGGCCTCAAAGTGGGTGAGCTCCAGGAGCGGGGTGTGGCCGATAAGCTGATCGATGGACGTGTAAACCTTGCTCATGGTGAACCTCCAAAGTGTTCAAGTTGCTGGTTGCCGTGTGGCTTCACGGTGTATGTGGCAGCTAAACCCATAAACCTTATAGGTTGTTTGTTTAGCTGTTGGAAAGCATGCTAGACACTAAAGCCTAGTAATGCAATAGGAAATAGAAGATTATTGCGAGTCGATTAACCATCTTGACCGGAACGGGTATTTTCAAAACTATTTTTCGGCTAGAATTTCTACGGACTAAATGACCGAAAGGCAGCACTATACATGTTGGTTTCTACTAAGGGTAGGTACGCCCTGCGCGTTATGGTCGATCTGGCCGAGCACCAGGCGGCCGGTCGCATCCCGCTCAAAGAGATCGCCGCGCGTCAGGGGATTTCGGAGAAATATCTGGAGAACATTTTGGCCACGCTCGTGCGCGCCAATATGCTCTCGGGCATGCGCGGCAAGGGCGGCGGCTATGTGCTCACGCGCCCGCCCGAGCAGTACACGGTGGGCGAAATCTTGCGCCTGACCGAGGGCAGTCTGGCGCCGGTCGCCTGCCTGGATGGCGACTGCAAGGGCTGCTCGCGATCTGATGAGTGCCCCACGCTCGACGTGTGGAAGAACCTGGACAAGCTCATCAACGATTACCTCGACGGCGTGACGCTCGATCAACTTGTCGCTCCCAACCATGGCTATGACTACGTCATCTAACCCATACCTGCCATGTGGGGACGGGGCGGAAATGGTAGATTCTCTCGTCCTTTGAGACCTGACAAATAAGAAGGCCGCCCATTTTTGCGATGGGCGGCCTTCGTTTTGGGCTGTTGAGACGGGCGCGGCCGGAATGGCCGTTTTAGTCCTCGGCGATGCTGTCGAGAATGCTGCGCATGATGGACACCAGGATGCTGCCCATAAAGGCCGAGCCAAAGCTTGCGATGGAGATGCCGACGCCAAGCAGGTTGACCGACAGGTAGCTCGCGAGCTCGAGCATAAAGCTGTTGACGACAAGCTGGAAAATGCCCAGCGTAATGATCGTGAGCGGCAGCGAGATGACCGTCAGGAACGGCTTGACGAACGAATCGACGATGTTCAGGAACAGCCCCACGAAGGCGAAGCAGACCCAGGCCTCGGTAAAACCGAAGGGCTGGATGCCGGGAACGAGGAACGTGGCAATCGCGATGGCGATTGAGGTGAAGAGCCAGTTAAGCATAAAGCGCATGGTGTGAATCCTTTCTTGCGCAGGGTGCGTTGGTGACGCGTGAAACGGCTTGCTGCGGCAGCCTGGACGGACGCGCGGGTGTGCCGCCTTGTTCGGCCGCTCATTGTCTCAGATATTCGTGGAGCTTGCGTGCGCATTCGGTTTCAAAACGGCGTTCGTCCTAAAAACGTGCCGCTGGCAGAGAGTCTTGTCGCTTTAGTTTGGTGGTGTGCTACACTGCTACGGGCAAATGGCCCATGCATAGTTTTATTGCATATTACGGGTGAACGATGCCCGATGTCAGTATCAACTTCGATGCCTTTTGGCGGGTTTGGCGGTGATCGATGAACATCGAGAACATGTTTGACAAGCCTGATGTCAAGCAGCTAGTCCACGCATTTAGTCTTTTGGATGACGAGAAGGATATCCAGGCGTTTTTGACCGATATCTGCACGCCGCGCGAGATCTGTGATCTTTCGCAACGCTTGCAGGTCGCGCGTTATTTGGATGAGGGCGAGCCCTATGTTGAGGTTCAGGCCCGCACGGGCGCTTCGTCCACCACGGTGAGTCGTGTTTCCAAGGCGCTCAACGGCGAGTACGGTGGCTATCGCAAGATCCTCATCAAGCTGGAGGATGGCGAGTAGGCCAACGGCAACAAACGAATCAGCTGGAGCCGCCCCTTCGGGGGCGGTTTTTGTGTGTCGAAATCGATTTCTTGGGGACGGAGGAAAACGGATCATCGAGGGGATCTGGTGCATTGGGGTCAGGTTGTCCGCGCGGGCGGGTAGGATAGATGCGTTGAACATTGCGAACAGTTTGAGTGGAGGACCATGCCTGTTCGAATCTATACCACTAATGCCGGCACGGATTTGAGCGATGCCGAGGCGGCGCTGCTGGCCGACCTGGTTGCCTGCCATGGGCGCGCTGTTCTGTTGGCGCCAACATTTGCCGCTGTCTCTTATACACATCTCCGAGCC
>USHF01000228.1 GCA_900554465.1 uncultured Collinsella sp. | reverse complement strand
GCGCATGTCTCGTGGGCTCGGAGATGTGTATAAGAGACAGGTTGAACGAATACATGCCACCGACGGTCTCGCGCAGCAGGTTGATGCCATAAGTGAAGGGCAGCAGCGGATGCAGCCATTGGAAGAAGCCGGGCATCATCTCGATGGGATACATGCCCGACGAGCCGGGGATCTGCACAATGACGAGGATGACGCCAATGGCTTTACCGATATGCTTAAACGTGGTGGACAGCGCATAGATGATGTTGACGTAGGTGAACGAAATAGCGATGCCGCCCAGTACAAAGAGCAGCGGATTGACGCACTGAACGCCAATGACCAGGTCGCCCACCGTAACGATAATGGCCTGGAACGCGCCCAGGATCACCAGCAGCAGCCAGCGGCCAAAGTAGCCCTGACGCGCCGTAAAGCTACCGATGCCCTCGCGGTCGACCTCGAGTTTATAGATAGCGATGAGCACATAGCCGCCTACCCACAGCGCCAGATTGGTGTAGAAGGGCGCGATGCCCGAGCCAAAGCTCTTGACCGGATAGATTGACTTGGACGTCAGCTCAACCGGAGATGCCATGAAATCTGCCACGTCATTGACGTCGACGTCCATGAGGTCGGCTAACTCGCCCATAGACTCAGAGGTCCGCAGCGCCGCAATGTCATTGGCGGCGGTCGCGAGCTTGTCCTGAACCTTGGCAAGGGAGGCGTCGGTTTGGGATAGCGTGGTCTTTGCCTGCTTGAGCGTGGCGTCGAGCTGCGCCAGCGTGCCGCGCGCGCTCGCTATCGTGGGGGTCATACCCGACACAATGCCGGTCAAATCGCCCGAAACGGCGGCAAAGGAATCAAGCGCGCTCGAAGCCTTCGGAAGTGCGTTCTGACCCAGATCGGTCTGAGCCTGACCGAGGTTAGCCGTACCGGTCTGAATTGCCGCGTTGAGTGCGTTGCTCGCGTTCGAGATTGCCGTAGCGTCGTTTGCCATGGCGCTCGACTGTGCAGAAAGGCCATCCTTGATGCTCTGCAGCTTCTGGTTTTGCTCGCGAAGCGAATCGATGGTCGATACAATGCGCGCGTCAATTTCCTCGGAACCTGTCGACGCGTCATTAACGAGAATCTCCAAGTGTCCGATAACGACCTTATTGTGATCGATCGTCGCCTGGAGAGACTCGAGCGAGTTGTCGATGCGGGTGGTCGTAGATGTGACCGTACCCGTTAGCTTGCCAATCGCAGCGTTCGCGGAGGCTGACGTCTTGGTGAGTGCAAGGCTACCTTCCGAGAGTGCCTTGGAGAGCGAGGTGATAGAGTTGCCCGCCGTGGCGCGAGCCTCGCCCAGCAGGTCGTTGCCCTGGGAGATCGCCTGCGTTAGAGAGGGCGCCTGCCCCTGCAGGCCCGCCAGCGCAGCATCGGCCGAAGCAATCGAGCTGCTCGTCTTGTCGATGGCGGTGTTCATGTCGCCGATGGAATCGCGTACTTCGCCCAGGGTATCAGACGCCTCGGACACCGAGCCCGCCAGCGAATCCCGGGTCTGGGTCGCCTTGTCTTTAAGGTCGATGCCAGCATCTTTAGCAATGCCCGCGACGGTCTCGCCCACCGTGGAGACAAACTCCGAGTTGATCTGCTCCTCGATGGTATTGGCGCCAGTGTCGGTGACCTTGGGCGCAATAGCGCTCTTCTTCTCGTTGACGTAGTACGTGAGCTTCGGCTGATGGTAATTGCCATCGAGCATCGAAACAAGATTGTCGGAGAAGTTCTTGGGGATTACGATGGCCGCATAGTACTCACCACTCTCGACGCCCTCTTTGGCATCGGCGGCCGAATCGACGAAGGTCCAGCCCAGCTGATCGTTCTCCTTGAGCTGATCGACGACCTGGTCGCCCGCGTTGAGCTCGCCCACCAAGTCATTCTGAGTGCCCTGATCGTTGTTGGCGATGGCAATCTTGATACCTTGGGTGTTTCCGTACGGATCCCAGTTTGCCACGATGTTGTACCAGGCATACAGCGAGGGGATAACGCACACGCCCAGGGTAACCACCAAGGCGACGGGGTTCACAAGCAGTCGCTTAATGTCGCGCTTGAATATCGCAAAGGAGACCTTTGCGTTGGATAGTTTGCTGCCGAGACTCACGCTTGGACCATCCATCCTGTCGTTGAATCGAATCGTACTATCGACAACCATTGTACGTAGGCGCTTTAGTGCCTCGCGGCACAATGGTGCTGAGTTTTGCGGGTAGCAATATACTACGAAGATGAGTTAGTGTACAGTTGTACAGTATCTTTAATTTCAGCAGGTCACAAAACCACAGCCCGCACAAATTAGCAATCCGAATAGTCATTGGGAACGTTCTTAAACGACTAGTCAAACAAGAACGTCCCCCAACGACCACTTTTTCTCCGTCCCCAAGGGATCATTATTGGACCGTCGATGTTTTGGTAATGCCAGCGAGCGGTCACCAGAGCGAACAAATTGGCATGAAAAGAGGACGGCATAGACCTTCTGGTCATGCCGTCCTCTTTGAATGACAAGTTGTCGCT
>USHF01000227.1 GCA_900554465.1 uncultured Collinsella sp. | reverse complement strand
TCAGATGTGTATAAGAGACAGGCGTCTCGTCGGCGAGATCTCCAACACCCGCAAGCGCCTCAGCGTGGGCCGCATGCGCCTCAAGGTTCAAACCGCAACCGCAACCGATGCCGTCGACACCACGCAGACCAGCAAAATAGCTGCTCAGCATCTCGCGGCACTCGCCTGCCAGCACGCCGGCGGTCACATTAAATCGATGGTTCAGGCGCGAATCGACATTGAGGTCGTACAGCGAACCCAGCGCGCCCGCCTTGGCATCAGCCGCGCCATACACGCAACGCCCCACGCGCGCGTTAACCATAAGCCCCGCGCACATGCAGCAGGGTTCGAGCGTCACGTAGACCGTGCAATCGGAAAGGCGCCAGCGACCGAGCGACCGAGCGGCAGCGCACAGGGCCGCAAACTCTGCATGCGCCGAAGGATCCTGGTCGAGTTCGCGGCGATTATGCGCCCTCGCGACAATCTCGCCCGCGCGTACCACCACGGCACCAATCGGTACCTCGCCCACCGCAGCGGCGGCGCGCGCCTCGGCCAGCGCCTCGCGCATGAACTTCTCGTCGATTTCGGTGCTCGTCATCGTTCGCCTTCCCTGTTGCAAATTCAAAACGATGCTATCATTACGACTCACGGAGAGATGGCAGAGCGGTTGAATGCGGCGGTCTTGAAAACCGTTGAGCGCGAGAGCGTTCCGGGGGTTCGAATCCCCCTCTCTCCGCCACCTTAGTGATTCACCGGCGTCATGGTGCGCTCAAACAGCGCGTCGACCACGTCGGCTATCTCGGGTCGACGCTCAAGATCGTGGCCCGATTCCCACCATATCGTGAAAAGTCGAATAATACCGCCGGCGACAAACTCAGACGTCGTCTCGAGTGACACGGGGGCCAGGGCATCCTCGGCAAGCACGTTCATCACACGCTCGCGGACGGAACGCGCAATGCGGTCGCAAATAACGTTGGTCAACATGCCCGACATGCTACTTGCCAAAATGTTATCCATAAGCTGCTCGTGCGCCAGAATCATATTCATGGCATCATCAAAGACCTCATGGCGAAGCGCCTGTACGTCATCAAGCGGCTCCGCGTCCGCTGCGTCGGTCCGGTTTTGCGGCAGGCCCGTCATGAGCTCATCGATATAGAAGGCAAAGTAATCGTTTTTATCGCGAAAGTGCTTATAGAACGTCGTGCGGCGAATCATGGCACGGTCGCAAAGCATAGCAACCGTCAGGTCCTCAAACCGATGCTCTTCCAAGAGCTCGGTAAAAGCATCGAACAGGGCACGATAGGTTTTCTTGATGCGAAGGTCCATCCGTATCGCCATCCTCAAGGTGTAGACAGCTTTCCTCAATTTGTCGCATATCTTACACCTGTACCACCCAATCCACGTTGGCGCCCCCTCCCTGGTTGAAACATAACGCTTACCGGAAAGTTCGGTATCGCCAAAGGTTGCGGGTATACTAATAGCGTTACACCAACGGCAGCCGGCGGAAGACGCCGCGGCCATTCGAAACGGAGACATCATGATTACCGTCATCATCGGCATCGTTGTTGTCATTGTGATTGTCTGCGCCATCGCCGGCATCTACAACAACATGGTCACCAAGCGTAACCGCATCGATAACGCCTGGCAGAACATCGATACGCAGCTGCAGCGCCGCAACGACCTGATCCCCAACCTGGTCGAGACCGTCAAGGGCTACGCCAAGCACGAGCAGGAGACGCTCTCCGCCGTGATCAGCGCGCGCAACACCGCCGTCAAGGCCACCACGCCCGAGGCCAAGATGGAAGCCGACAACGTGCTGACCGGTGCGCTGCGCCAGCTCTTCGCCGTAGCCGAGGCCTATCCCGATCTTAAGGCAAACACCAACTTTACGCAGCTGCAGGCATCGCTCGAGGATACCGAGAACAAGATTAGCTATGCACGCCAGAGCTACAACGATTGCGTGCTCAGCTACAATAACGCCATTCAGACGTTCCCGGCTGTCATCTTTGCCGGCATCTTCCAGTTTAAGGAGCGCCAGGGCTTCGAGGCCGCCGAAGCAGCCCGCCAGGCCCCGACCGTCAAGTTCTAACAATCGCGGCCGAGTCTTAAGCCAGTTCATCAACCCTTTGGGGCCCAAGGCACAAACCTTGAGCCCTTTTCTTATCCACGCACAACGCGCGGCCAAAAGGCCGCGCACCATCTTCCCTACAGCCCAGTAACCTCCTGGCAAGGAATGCAGAGCACTCGACCGAGGCGGACCGGCCTATCTCCCGGCGCATTCCACAGGACGAAAGAACCTCCGCCGCACGTAGTGCGCAGCGGGGGTTCTTTCATGTCCGAGGACGCACCGGAAAGGAAGGTTGCCCTCGGGCCGGACAGCTAAGACTGCTTATGCGACGGTGTAAACCCAGTTGTGCTTATCCTCGACAGCACCGGACTGGATACCGGTCAGGGTCTCGCGAAGCTTCTTCATCACGGGGCCGATCTCGGTGCAGCCAGCCGGGAAGGTCACGGTCTCATCGGCACCGTAGACCTTGTTGTCGATCTCGCCCACCGGGGAGATG
>USHF01000226.1 GCA_900554465.1 uncultured Collinsella sp. | reverse complement strand
AGCGTCAGATGTGTATAAGAGACAGGGTGGGCGACGGCGTCAACGACTCACCGGCGCTGGGCCTGGCCGACGTGGGCCTGGCCATGGGTGGCGGAAGCGACATCGCCAAGGAGGTCGCCGATATCATCCTGACCGATACGGATCTGGCCGCAATCGTGCGCCTGCGCCGCATGAGTCAGGGCCTCATTGATCGTCTGACGAGCTCCTACTCTAAGGTGATGCTCACTAACTCGGCGCTGTTGGCATTGGGTATTACCGGCATGATCACTCCGCAGACGTCGTCACTGCTGCACAACGGCTCAACGATCGCCTACAGCCTGAGCAACGCGAAGGCCTACCTGCGTTAGCAGACGTGTTCGCCCACGTTATCTGGCCTGCGCCCAGACGGCATTTGTGTCGTCTGGGCGCAGGCCTTTTGCGTTTGACCATGTGCTAGCTTCTCTATATAGTGTTGCTAGCAGGGCTAGCAATTGAAGGGAGCGGGATCGACGTGGGTGCTGTTAGCGGCATGGCGCAGGTGAACGTTCGCGTGGATCGCCAGGTCAAGAACCGTGCCGAGGAGGCGCTGCAGCTTTCGGGCGGGTCACTGCCCGAGCTCATCAAAAAGGTGGTGGCAAAGGTTGCGCAGGGCGGCGAGAAGTGCGAGGAAGTGCTTGCGGCCGTCGACGACCGGCGGCAATCCGTCGCGCACGATACTCCGTTCGCCGCATCATGGGCGGCGGCGGATCAACTTTACGCGGACCTGGGCATCGCTGCGTCGCCCGTATCCGACGATCGCGATTGGGACACAATCTATTCCGAAGCCATGGACGAGTACTATCGCCAAAAGGGGATGATCCTGTGAGCGGGGCTCCCCTCAAAATAATGGTGGATGCCAACGTATGGGTTGATTCGTTTTGCGCCGACCATGCCGAGTCGCTTGCCGCACGTGCGTTTATTGGGCAGGCGACGGAGGCGGGGGCATTGCTGTTCTTTCCGGTGCATATCGCCAAGGACGTGCTGTACGTTGTCCAACACGAGCTCAAGCGTAGCGTTCTTGCCAGCGGGGGAGCGCTCGACGAGGCGTCTGCCCGCGCGATTGGCGATGCGGCGCTGGCGTTTGTTCGGAATATGACCGAAAACGCTATGGCCGTGGGCGCTGATGCATCCGATCTGTGGCTGGCCGACAAATACTTAGCACTCCATCGCGATTACGAGGACAACTTGGTGCTCGCCGCGTGCAAGCGCGCGCAGGTCGATTACTTGGTGACCAACGATCGCAAGCTGCTCGAACATGCCGATCTTGCAGCAAAGACACCTCGTCAAATGATGCCGATTCTTGCTTTGGCCGAACGCGGCGGCGCGGCTATCGGTTGACGCGAACTGTTTGCGGGCCTCTTGGACGACGATGCGCCAAGGGACCCGCGTCTGCTATTTACAAAAGCTCGGCCTTAATGGCGGGACTTTCTGCGAGCTGCTCGACTGCCTTTTCGTCGGAGCTGTCGAGTGCTGCCAGACTGCGGTAGACCCACTCGTTGACCTGGGTGTTCTTGACGCCTGCGGTCTGCATAAGGGCGCCTACCTCGCGGATTGCTGCGAGCAGATCGGCTTTGGGACCCGCGAGCTCGACCTCGATGCCGTGGTAGGCGGCCACACCGCGGTTCTCACTCACGTGGTCGATAAAGCCCTCGACGGTCTCAAGCTGCTGAGCGAGAGCTGCATCATCGTCAGCGTCCAGCGCGACGAGTGCGTTCGATACCGTGAGGGCGGGATGTCCGCAGGGGACAAAGCCTTCGATGACATCCATAGCTTCGGTAATGGTTGAGCCCAGGCCTGCGAGGGCATTGACGAGTTGCTGCTTGGTATCCATAACGGTCCTTTCGACGGGTCAATTTTGCTTGGCGAAAATATACGTGACGCGATCGGTAACAAAAGTGCGAAGTGCGGCGCACATTGGGGTCTTCACAGCTCGTGCATAGGACAGCTGTCCGCTTTCAGAACGTGGTAAGATAACACTCCACAAGCGGGGCTCGCCCCGTATGTTCCTTGAAAAGTCGACGGTTATCGGGTGTTTGCAGGCCCGATGCCATCCAGACTTTCCCAGCATTCGGGGGCGACTGGTTTCGACACGATAGCTCTGAGAGAGGAAGCAAGCCGAGGTCTCCTCGCCTCGTTAAACAGGGGTACCGTCAAATTGAATTGACAACAACTCTTCTTTTGAGCCTATGGCTCTCGCTGCCTAATTTATAGCGGCGCGTCAACCCGGTGATTTCCCCGACACCGGCGCGACGTCATGTTAGGGGAATGCTCCTGCGCACGTAATCGGTATGGCGCAGGCTAAGACCGAACCGGTTAGGACGCCGCGAGCGTGTCGCTGCGCGCAAAGCGTCCGAGACAAAACCAGCGACTGAGCTTGGAGATGCCAATCAGGGGGCTTTCGTGGACCGGAGTTCGATTCTCCGCGCCTCCACCAACTGTTCAGTAGGCGAACACATACGCGTGTTCGTCGTTAGGCGGGCGTTCGTATTGCTCGTCAGATAGAAAGCTGTCTCTTATACACATCTCC
>USHF01000225.1 GCA_900554465.1 uncultured Collinsella sp. | reverse complement strand
GCCGGTTACCGACGACGGCACTCCCAAGGGCAAGCTCCTGGGCATCGTCACCAGCCGTGACTATCGCCCCAGTCGCGATGACCACCAGACGAAGGTCTCCGAGTTCATGACCCCGCGTGAGCAGCTCATCGTGGGCGACAAGAACATCAGCCTCAAGGTTGCCAACGACGTCATCTGGGACAACAAGCTCAACGCCCTGCCCATCGTCGACGACAACGATCACCTCATGGGCATCGTCTTCCGCAAGGACTACGATAGCCACAAGACCAACCCCAACGAGCTGCTCGATAACGACAAGCGCTACATGGTCGGCGCCGGTATCAACACCCGCGACTATGCCGAGCGCGTGCCGCTGCTCATCGAGGCCGGCGCCGATGTCCTGTGCATCGATTCCTCCGAGGGCTTCAGCGAGTGGCAGAAGCGCACCATCGAGTGGATTCGCGCCAACTACGGCGAGGACGTCAAGGTCGGTGCCGGCAACGTCGTCGACGCCGAGGGCTTCCGCTTCCTTGCCGACTGCGGTGCCGACTTCATCAAGGTCGGTATCGGCGGCGGTTCCATCTGCATCACCCGCGAGACCAAGGGCATCGGCCGTGGCCAGGCCACCGCGCTGATCGATGTCTGCCGCGCTCGCGACGAGTACTACGAGGAGACCGGCGTCTACGTGCCCGTGTGCTCCGACGGCGGTATCGTCTACGACTACCACATGACGCTCGCCCTGGCCATGGGTGCAGACTTTATGATGCTGGGTCGTTACTTCGCCCGCTTTGACGAGAGCCCGACCGAGCGCGTCAACGTGAACGGTCAGTACATGAAGGAGTACTGGGGCGAGGGTTCTGCGCGTGCTCGCAACTGGCAGCGCTACGACCTGGGCGGCGCCGCGAAGCTTAGCTTCGTCGAGGGCGTCGACTCCTACGTTCCCTACGCCGGTTCCCTCAAGGACGGCGTGGGCGGCACGCTCTACAAGGTCAAGTCAACGATGTGCAACTGCGGCGCCCTCTCGATCCCCGAGCTCCAGGAAAAGGCACGCCTAACGCTGGTCAGCTCGACCTCGATCGTCGAAGGCGGCGCCCACGATGTAGTCGTGAAGGATTCTCAGCAGTCCGTATCTTATCGATAAGGTAAGAGCCTCACATAAAGGTTGAGTTTCAACCACGTTATTTAGATAAAGCGAGATGCCCGCAAGTCGCAGGCATCTCGCTTGTCGTATTTGCTATCATCAGTCAAGTTAACCTTAGGGTCGGGTGGCTTGGCTTTGTTCGCTACAAGTTCCGCACGCAAAGAAGAGCACTTAATGTGCTCTTCGTCTTGCGCAGGACTGTCCGCAGTAGCAAATAAAGCCAAGCCACCCGACCCCAGCTAAGATTAAAGGAGCTGATATGTGCGATTGCACAGATCATAAGGACGAGATCCCTGCCTACGACGCGCAGGCCATTGAGTCCAAGTGGATGAAGGCCTGGGAGGATTCCAACCTCTTTGCCGTCGACACCGACGACAGCAAGCCCAAGAAGTACGTGCTCGAGATGTTCCCGTATCCGTCGGGCGACCTGCATATGGGCCACGCGCGCAACTATACCATCGGCGATGCCATGGCCCGTCAGGCCCGCATGCGCGGTTACGACGTGCTGCACCCCATCGGCTTTGACGCCTTTGGCCTGCCTGCCGAGAACGCCGCTATCAAGCACAACACGCAGGCTGCTGCCTGGACGTATAAGAACATGGACCAGGCGCTCGCTACGATGAAGCGCATGGGCTTCTCCTACGATCTGGATCGCATGGTCAAGACCTGCAGCCCCGACTACTACCGCTGGGGTCAGTGGATCTTTGAGAAGCTGTGGGAAAAGGGCCTGGTCTACCGCAAGAAGAACCCGGTCAACTGGTGTCCTAACTGCAAGACCGTTCTGGCCAACGAGCAGGTCACCGAGGGTAAGTGCTGGCGCTGCGGCACCGAGCCCGAGAAGCGCGACCTGGAGCAGTGGTACTTCAAGATCACCGAGTACTCCCAGGAGCTGCTCGACGACCTGGAGAAGCTCCCCGGCTGGCCCGAGCGCGTCAAGCAGATGCAGGCCAACTGGATCGGTCGCTCCGAGGGCGCCGAGGTCGACTTTACCCTTTGCGACCAGGATGGCGAGCCCATCGAGGGCGATGAGGGCAAGATCACCGTCTTCACCACGCGTGCCGATACCCTTTTTGGCGTCTCCTTCTTTGTCCTGGCTCCCGAGTACGCCGGCCTGCACGAGCTCGTCGAGGGTACGGAGTACGAGGAGGCCGTCACCAAGATCGTCGAGGACTCCAAGCATATCTCTGCCGTCGAGCGTGCCCAAGGCACCCTCGAGAAGCACGGTGCCTTCACGGGCCGCTATGTGGTAAATCCCGTCAACGGCGAGAAGGTCCCCGTGTGGGTTGCCGATTATGTCGTTGCCGACTACGGCACCGGTGCCGTCATGGCCGTTCCCTGCGGCGACCAGCGCGATTTTGAGTTCGCCCGCAAGTACGACCTGCCGATCGTACCGATCATCCTGGACGATGACGATCGCGCTGCCGTCGAGGCCAGCGGCGAGACCATCGATAC
>USHF01000224.1 GCA_900554465.1 uncultured Collinsella sp. | reverse complement strand
GCCCTCGTGCTCGGCGCCACCGGTGGCACCGAGCACGAGGGCCATCTTGCCGGCGACCTCAACGCCCAGCTCTTCGACTAGGCACTGAAAGCCGAAGTAGTCGGTGTTGTCGCCGCGCAGGCGGCCGTCGGGCAGGCGCGTGATGGTGTTGACGTTTCCCATACGCTCGGCGAGTGGACTCAGCTCGTCCAGGTATTCCATGACGGCGCGCTTGTAGGGGATGGTCACGTTGGTGCCCTCCCATTCGTCACCCGTCATAAAAGCCTGGAGGTCCTCGGGCTCGCGCTCAAAACGCACATACTCTAGCCCCGCGAGCTCCTTGTAGATGGTCGGGGTGTAGCTGTGGCCCAGCATGCGGCCCAGCACGCCGTAGGGGCGGGTTGCGGCGACATCGGTCATCTAGAGCACCTCCGTGTAACTGCCAAAGTAGGTGAAGCTCTCGCACACGTCATCGATGGAGTCGAGCAAGTTGTCGAGGGCCTTGCTACCAAAGGGGCAATCCAGGTCAAAGTAGAACATAAACTCAAAGTCATGCCCGGGGATGGGACGGCTCTCGAGCTTGATGAGGTTGATATTGAGCGCGTAGAAACGCTCGAGTACGCGATAGAGCGCGCCCGGCTCGTTAGCCGTGGTAATCATAAGCGAGGTGCGGTTGGCACCGGGGTAGACGCGTGGCTCGCGGCTGATGACGACAAAGCGCGTGTAGTTGTTGTCCGAGTCCTGGATGTTGGGCTCCAGCACCTCCAGACCATAGAGTGCCGCGCAGCTGCGCGATGCGATGGCGGCAACATCGGTGCGCTCGGAGCTGGCGACCATCTCGGCCGACATGGCGGTGTTGGGGTACTTGGTGGCGTGCAGGCCGTGCGCCTCGATAAAGCTAGCGCACTGCGCGATGGCCTGACCGTGGCTGTAGACATCGCGTATACCCGCGAGCTTGGTGCCGGGCTTGACGAGCAAGTTGTGGTCGATCTTGAGGCGCAGCGAGCGCACGATATGGAAGTCGAACTGGGCGAGCAGGTCGTAGACGGCGTTGACCGAGCCGGCGGTGGAGTTCTCGATGGGCAGCACGCCAAACTCGCAGAAGCCGTCGCGCACGGCGCGCATGACGCCTTCGAAGGTCTCGAAAAACGCGATGTCGGGCACGTCGAAGAGCTTGCACGCGGCTATCTGGCTATAGGCACCTTCCACACCCTGGCAGGCAACGGTGGCCGTTTGAGGGAAGGGCGTGTCGAAGGCTGCAGCCGTGGCGTGGGCCTTTTGCGAGACGGTGATGCCCTTGAGTTCGTTGATGTAGCGCTGCTGCTCGGCCTTGCTCATGCTCATGAGGAGACGGAACAGGTTGATGGTCTGCGCCTCGTAGCGCTCGGGCGCGCGGCTGGCGAGGTTGTTGAGCTTGGAGCGCTCACGGGCGGGGTCGAAGACGGCCTTGCCCATCTCGATTTTTGACTTGGCGACTTCGGTGGCAATGTCCATGCGCTCGACAAAGCTGTTGAGGAGCGTGGTGTCGATGCCATCGATGGCCTGGCGGATGTCAGCAAGGTCCATGGAGACCCCTTTCACGTGTCGGGGGATGTTGAGGGGTGGGTAGTTAGCGCTGGGCGGCGTCTTCGAGGAGGGCGTCCCAGATGGCAAGGGCGGCGGCTGCCTCGGCTACGGGGACAGCTCGGGGGACGATGCAGGGATCGTGGCGGCCGTGGACCGAGAGCTCGGCATTTTCCATAGCGTCCATGTCCACCGTCTGCTGCTCACGACCAATGGAGGGCGTCGGCTTTACGGCCATGCGCCACATGACGGGCGCGCCGGTCGAAATACCGCCCAGGATGCCGCCGGCGTTGTTGGACTCGACCTCGATCTCGCCGGTCTCGGCATCGATGCGATACGGATCATTGTTCTCGCTGCCGCGCATGGCGGCCACGGCAAAGCCCATGCCAAACTCCACGCCCTTTACGGCGGGAATGCCAAACGCGATCTGCGCGATGCGGTTCTCGATGCCGTCGAACATGGGGTCGCCGATGCCCGCGGGAAGCCCGTAAATGCCGCACTCCACGATGCCGCCGATGCTGTCGAGTTCGTCGCGCGCGGCTAGGATTTCCTCGCGCATGCGGCCGGCTGCGGCGGCGTCAATGCAAGGAAGATCGTTCGTCAGGATCGCCTTGCGGTCGGCCTCGCGATAGACCATATCGTCCATCGGCAGGTCGGAGATGCCGCCGATCTGCGCCACATGCGCCATCACGTTAATGCCGCGGGCCTCGAGTGCCTGCAGCGCAATGCCGCCGGCGATACACAGGGGTGCCGTCAGGCGGCCGGAGAAATGCCCGCCACCAGCGACATCGTGCATGTTGTGATACTTCACGCGCGCCGGAAAATCCGCGTGTCCGGGGCGGGGCTTGCGGCGCAGCTCGGAATAGTCCTTTGAGCGCGTGTTGGTGTTCTCGATAATCGCGGCGATGGGTGCTCCCGTGGTATGTCCATCGACCACACCGGCGATGATGTGGGCGGCGTCGGCCTCGCGGCGTTTGGTCGCGGTCTCGTCGCGACCGGGGGCTGTCTCTTATACACATCTCCGAGCCCACGAGACATGCGCAG
>USHF01000223.1 GCA_900554465.1 uncultured Collinsella sp. | reverse complement strand
TCGATCTCGGGCAGGCCCACGTTGACGTCCAGGATGTCGGCGCCCTGTTCCTGCTGGCTGATGCCCTGGCTCACGACGTAGTCCAGGTCGCCGTCGCGCAGGGCCTGCTGCAGGCGCTTTTTGCCGGTGGGGTTGATGCGCTCGCCGATGACGGCAATCTTATGGCCGTCGCAGGGAAGGTCCACGACCGTCTGGGCGCTCGTGACCGACATACTGGGCTTGCGATGGCGTGGGCTGGGCGTGTGGTTGTCAATAAGCGTGCGTAGGGCCGCCATGTGCGCCGGCGTGGTGCCGCAGCAGCCGCCCACGACGCTTACGCCGTCCTCAATCATACCGGCGACGGCCACGGCGTACTCGGGCGCCTGGATATCAAAGACGGTGTTGCCGTCGTCGTCCACGTGGGGCAGTCCTGCGTTGGCCTGCACCATAACGGGCTTGTCCGTAACGGTGAGCATGCGAGCGGCGAGTCCTCGGAGCTCGGCCGGTCCCTGGCTGCAGTTGATGCCCAAAACGTCGGCGCCGATGGCATCGAGCGTGATGGCGGCAACCTCGGGACTCGTGCCCAGGAAGGTGCGACCGTCTTCCTCAAAGGTCATGGTGGCAAAGACGGGCAGATCGGAGTTCTCGCGGCAGGCGAGGACGGCCGCCTTGATCTCGGCCAGGTCGGTCATGGTTTCGATAATAAAGAGGTCCACGCCCGCATTGACGCCGGCGCGCACTTCCTCGGCAAAGAGGTCATAGGCCTCGTCGAAGCTGAGGGTGCCCAGGGGGCGAAGCAGCGCACCGATGGGGCCGATGTCGCCGGCGACGTAATGGGCACCGGCCGCGCGGGCACAGGCGGCAGCGGCGGCAAAGACATCTGCCACGGTAGCGGCGCCATCGAGCTTGTGGGCGTTGGCGCCAAAGGTGTTGGCGGTGATCAAGTCGCAGCCGGCCTCGACGTACTGTCGCTGAATGTCGGTAATGACCTGGGGCTCCTCAAAGTTGAGCAGCTCGGGCAGAGCGCCGGCCTTCATGCCGGCCGCCTGCAGCATGGTGCCCATGCCGCCGTCGAACAGCAGGTGTCCCGTGCCCTCGATGGCGGCGCGCAGGCGATCGTCCTTAACGCGAAGGTCGTCGATCGTGCGCGTCTTGTATGCAGCGCCATTGCGGCGTGCGGCATCAACGGGCGCCGCCAGCGCGGCGCCGTCCAGATCGTGAGTGATAAGCGGAGTAAACATCGATGAGCTCCTAATGGCTGGAATAGCAGGTGGTGTGGGCGGCGCGGAAGCGACAGTGCTCGCGCATGCGGCAGATATTGCAGGTGGGGCGGCTCTGGGCGTCGTGGACCTCGCCGTCGAACAGACCGATCACCGCGGTCACGCTCTTGGTGGGCATGAGCAGGCTGGTGGGTGTGACGGTAAGCCCGATGAGTCGCGTGGCGTTGAGCGCGTTGACGATCGAGCGCTGGGCCGAGAGCGGGCAGTCGCCGTAGCCGGGACTAAAGCGCCAGTTGCCGGCGAGCCCATGAACGGCGGCGTCCGTCTTGACCTGCTGGTCCATTTGTTCAACGGCGGCTTCCACGTAAGCGGAGCACGCGGCATCGAGTACAGCTCCCTCCAGGGGCTGCTGGGCTCCCGTGGTGCGCAGACGACGCTCGGCGTCCATGCCGAGTGTGCATGCCATGAGCGCGGCAAAGCGGGCGTCTTTGAGATGGCGATAGATATCGCGACCACGCAGCTCAACGTTGGTGCCAACCAGACGGATGCAAGGCTCTCCCTGCTCGTCCACGCCCGTGGCATCGACGGTAAACACGCGCCGCACGCCGCGGGGCTCAATGTCCAGCTCAAGGCGCTCGACCACAAGCTCAATACGTCGTGACAGCTCGGGCTCAATCTGCTGGCCGCCGTAGCCCAGATACCGCAGCATCTCGGCACGGTCGACACGGGGATGGTGCGCAGCATCGACACGGTAAAGCGCCGGCGACGCAAGGTCGGCCGGCACTTCGACAGCGGTTGTATCGATGTGCGGTTTTTCCATTACCCCAGGCGCTCCATAATGGTCGCGGCGATCGCAGGACGATTCATAGTGTACAGGTGCAGACCGGCGGCACCGTGCTCCTTAAGGTCGCAAAGCTGACGGGCGGCATAATCTACACCGGCTGCCTGCAGGCTCTCGGGGTCGTTCTCGTACTTGGCGAGAATCTTGATGACGGGGGAGGGCAGCGACGCGCCGCACATAAAGACCATGCGGCTGATCTGGGACTTGCCCATAAACGGCATGATGCCCGCGGTGATGGGCACCGTGATGCCCGCCTTGTCGGCAAGCTCGCGGAAGCGGTAGAAGCACTCGTTGTCAAAGAAGAGCTGCGTCACAAAGAAGCTCGCGCCGGCGTCCTGTTTTTGCTTGAGGTATTCGACCGAAGCGTTGAGGTCCTCACAGGCAATGTGGCCCTCGGGGTAGGCCGCGGCGCCCACGCAAAAGCCGGCGTCGACGAGCTCGGGGATGAGGTCGCGGGCGTAGGCGTAGTCCGAGGCGGGCTTGTCGTCCTCGGTCGCGCCAGCAGGAAGATCACCGCGCAGGGCCAGCACACTGTCTCTTATACACATCTCC
>USHF01000222.1 GCA_900554465.1 uncultured Collinsella sp. | reverse complement strand
CGAAAACCTTGCGCCTGGCCTTTGGCGGCGCGGCCTGCGTTGACTTTGGGCAGCCCGGGTTTTCGTTGGCTGACGCCCCCACTCATAATGCTTGGGTCGGTGGGCTGATGGTTTTAGTCCCGTTGGGCTACAACGTTGACACGAAGCTTGACAGGCGGCGGAGACCTTCGTCCAGATCTTGGTCGGAGACGCAGTAGCTTAGGCGGATGTGGCCTTCGGTGCCGAAGCAGTCGCCCGGGACTAGGGCTACGTTTGCCTCTTTGATGGCTTTGATGCAGAAGGCTTCGCTGGTTAGGCCGAACTTTTTGATGCTCGGGAAAGTGTAGAAGGCTCCTGCGGGCTCTACTACGTCGAGGCCCATGGCGTATAAGGCTGCGAGTACGCGTTCGCGGCGGGCTCTGTAGACTTTGAGCATGGGGGTTGGGTCGACGGTCAGGGCTCGAGCTGCGGCGTCCATCTCGAAGGAGACGGCACTCGATACTAGGTATTGGTGGGCCTTTGCGATCTCGGCGATGACGGGGGCTGCGGCTGCGAGCCAACCCAAGCGCCAGCCGGTCATGGCCCAGGGCTTGGAGAAGCTCTCGATGACTACCGTCTGCTCGCGCAGTTCTGGGTGTCGCTGGGCAAAGCGCTCGTAGCCGTCCGCGTAGACCAAGCGGTTGTATACGTCGTCGCAGACCACGTAGATGCCCGCCTGCTCCGCCACGTGCGCCACGGCGTCGAGCGAAGCCGCGTTGAGGATACAGCCCGTAGGATTGTTGGGCGAGCAGATGACGATGGCCTTGGTCGCCGGCGTCACGCAAGCACGAAGCGCATCCTCGTCAATCTGGAATTGCGCGGGCTCCGTATCCAAAAAGACTGCTTTGGCGTGGTTGGCCACGACGATGCTCTCGTACAGGCCAAAGGCAGGCGTGGGGATAATGACCTCGTCGCCGGGGTTGAGCATCGCCATGAATGTTGCCGACAGTGCCTCGGTCGCGCCGTCGGTCAGGATGACCTCATCGGCGGAAAACGCCAGGCCCGCGTCATCCATATATTTGGACAGTGCATCACGCAGGGCGGGGCGACCGTTGTTGGGCGGATAGTGCGTGTCACCGCGGTCCAGCGCGGCGGTCACCTCGGCACTAATCACATCGGGCGTGGGAAAATCGGGCTCGCCGAGCGCAAGCGCGATGCACCCCGGGTGCTGGGCGGCGAGCGCGTTGATCCGGCGGATACCGGAGGGCTTGAGCGTGGCAAGCGAGGTATTCATGGGCAGTCGCATGGCGTTCCTTTCGTAAGGGTTGCACTAGGATAGCGCGGCGGGGCGCCGCCAGACGGTGTAACCTAAACGGAAACGAGCCGGAAAGGAGATGGCATGGAGACGACCGCGCGTGGCGACGTACCAAAAACACTGCAAACCATTGCGTATATCAGCATTCCCAATAGCGCCGATCTTGAGTTTTTGCTTTGGGACCTGCAGGATGCCATCGCCGCCTATGCACAGCTTTCCGGCACTGTACTCCCCCGCCCAGTCGACTTGAAGGCAAATGACGCCGGCAGCGTTGCCGACGGCATCGTGCTGGCCATTGAAGATGTGGCTGACGATGAGACGTTGACAGCTATCGAGCAGGCGCTTGAGCGCTTTGGCGGTACGGGAACACGCGTCTATGCCGCGATTCGAGCCGCACAAGAGGGCGCTGAGCAGGCGCGTGGGACCGCCGTTCGCCTGCACAAGGCATGTGAGCGCCATGACCAATTGTGGTGTGGCGGCGTTGCCATCTGCGCCGGCAGCGGCATCGCAGCGCTTCGCCATTCCCCACGCATGGGCCTCTTGCGCCGACCATTTTCGGAAGCGATGGATAAGCTTGTGGGCGCTGTGCGCATGGGCTGCTCCGTCGAGCATGCACAGCGACTTGGCGGCGGCAATGCCGCCAACGTCGACGCCGACGGCATGGTTTGCGCCGAGCCAGCCGTGCCCGCGCCGGTCTGGCGAGGCGTTCTGAAACACCTCGGCGCCCACACTCAATCAATAATCTAAATTAATGAGCTGCCCAGTCAACGGCTTCACTCCAACGCTCGACAAGCCGCTCCAAACGCCACGCCGCGTTGGCAGGACTTGTCGAGGGCAGGACGATGGCGGGCAGCCCCGTCCGATCTTGCAAGTAGCGTTTGTAGAGTCGCCCTGCCGTGCCGCCGTTACAGACAACGGCCTCGATCGGCGCGGCATCGGTAATGCACTCGATATGTGCCGGCACAACGTTGCGAATGCTCGCGTCGCTCGAGCCCTTAATGTCGCAGCTCTCAATCACATCCCACAGGGCCACGCCACCGTTCAACAGCATGGATCGCTTGGCGGCAATGGAGGCATCGAGCGTCGCGGGCTCACCGCTTGCCAAAGGATCGCCCTCGTTGGGCGGCACAGGCATACCGAGGCACGTGGCCATCACACGCCAAAAGCGATTCTGAGGGTTGCCGTAATAAAAGGCATTGGCACGCGAGAGCACCGAGGGAAACGACCCCAGCACCAAAACGCGCGAGCGCTCGTCAAACACGGGTTCAAACCCATGCTCAATATGTTGATAGCCCTGTCTCTTATACACATCTGACGCTGCCGACG
>USHF01000221.1 GCA_900554465.1 uncultured Collinsella sp. | reverse complement strand
CGTGGGCTCGGAGATGTGTATAAGAGACAGTCGGTGTTGCGCTCGTCGAGCATGCCCTCGATCAGCTGGCGCATCTCGTTGGCGCGCTTGCCCATCACGGGACGATCCTCGGGGGCGAGCTTGCCCATCATGCGCATCAGGCCGGTGATGCGGCCCTTGCGGCCGAGCAGCTCAACGCGCGCAGCCTCGAGCTTGGCTGCGTCGTCGGCGCCTGCGACGAGCTCCTTGGCCTCTTCCTCGAGTTTGACCAGATCATCAATCAGACTCATGTCTTCCCTTTCGTCTCTCGCGCTCTCCGTTTGCCGAGGCGGCTGCCGCCGTCTGGCGTTGCGAAAACGCGGCCCGGTTCGGTAATAAAAAAACCGTCCTCGGGCATGTGCATTGCCCAAGGACGGTTGAATTCCGCGGTACCACCTTGTTTGACCCGGCGGATGTCTGGCCCGCCGCGCCCACTCTTTGCCCCTTTTCGCGAGGCTCACGGCTTCCCTACTGGAGACATCGCCGCCGCGTGGCCGCGCGCCCGTTGAGGTCGCTGCTCGGGAGTGAACGCTTGGCCCTTGCCACCGCAGGAAGGCTTGCAGCCCATGGCCTTCCCTCTCTTGCCGGCGACGCGGCGGGCAAAACCCTCTCCGTCAACGCATTGGGCTACAGGATAACACATTCTGCGAGCATATCGCCGCGTTCCGTTTTGTTCGTGCTGGGTACAAGGCAGGTAGCTGTGCAAACTGGCCGCGCCGCCGCGTGCGACGGGCGACCTGCGAGATCAAGGATATGGTATGGGAAAGAACAAGGATAAGATGGCCAAGCCCGCAGCGGATAAGACGCCCAAAGGCATGAAGGTCGATAAGGCCGTCAAAAAATTCCGCAAGCTCGAGGGCAAGCTGTGGACCCGCGAGTACCTGCTCAAGATTGCCGAGTTTGACGGCGCGACCATTGCTCCCGCCAACGGCGCTGCGGCGCGCGCCGATGCTATGGGCACGCTTGCCGGCGAGCATCACAAGCTGCTGACCAGTGAGAAGTCCGTTGAGCTCGTACGCTCGCTGGCACGCGAGACCGTCGCCGGTGGCAAGATCGACGACCCGCAGCTGCTCGACGAGATTCGCGTACTCGACCGCGACCAGCGCGAGGCAAGCGTCATCCCCACCGAGGAAGCCGAGGCCTGGACCAGGCTCACCTGCGAGGCCGACGCCGTGTGGCACAAGGCCAAGACGGCCAATGACTGGGCGAGCTTTGAGCCCTATGTGGATAGAATCGTCGCCCAACTTAAGCATCAGGCCAAGCTCATGGACCCCAAGCGCGACCCATACGATGTTTGGCTCGACCAGTACGAGCGCGGCCTTTCCGCCAAGAGCTTCGACGCGTTTTGCGATGAGGTCAAGGCGACGGTCGTGCCGCTCGTGCACGCCATCGGCGAGCGCGGCCAGCAGCCGGCTGCCGACTTTTTGCACGCCCGCGTGCCTGAGGCCGCCCAGCGTGCCATGAGCTTCGACCTTATGAAGCTTGTCGGCCTGGACCTAGACGACACCACGCTTGCCTTTACCGAGCACCCGTTTAGCGAGGGCTTTTCCGTGGGTGACGCGCGCATCGCGACGCACATCTACGAGGACGACTGCATCTCCAACGTCTACAGCATCATCCACGAGGCCGGTCACACCATGTACGAGCTGGGCGTGAACCCCGCCTACGCGCGCACCTGCCTGGAGGGCGGCACCTCCATGGGCATCCACGAGAGCCAGAGCCGCTTCTTTGAGAACACCGTGGGCCGCAGCCGCGCCTTTATGGGACCGCTGCTCGAAGTGCTGCGCCGCCACGCGCCCGAGGTCTACGGTAGCGTGGACGAGGATACGCTCTACCGCGCCGTGAACATCGCGCAGCCGTCGCTGATCCGCACCGAGGCGGACGAGCTCACCTACCCACTGCATATTATGGTGCGCTACCAGATCGAGCGCATGCTGTTTGCCGGCGAGGCCACGGCCAAGGACATCCCCGCGCTTTGGAATCGTTTTATGGACGAGTATCTGGGCATTCCCGTTCCCGACGACACGCGCGGCTGTCTGCAGGATACGCACTGGAGCGGCGGCTCGTTTGGCTACTTCCCCACGTATGCACTGGGTAGCGCCTACGACGCCATGTTTGTGCCGGCCATGTGCCGCGACGGTGTCGACCTCAACGGCGCCTGTGCGAGCGGCGACTTGGCACCCGTCCGCGCGTGGCTGGGCGAGCACATTTGGCAGTGGGGCCGCGCCAAGGACGCGCCGGAGCTCATCAAGGGCGCATGCGGCATGGCGTTCGATGCCCGCTACTACTGCAGCTACCTGCAGGACAAGTTCACCACGCTCTACCAGCTGTAAGGCCTTGAAGGCCGGCAGTTAGGGACGTTCCTTTTCTGCCGGCAGTTGGGGACAGTCCTTGCCCATCCGGCCAGCAAACCGGCCAATCGGCAAAGACTGTCCCCAATGAGTAGCTCGTTGACACTAATGTCTTGGCAACGTCAGAGAAAACGACCCCAAGCGAGCAAGATAACGTGAAATCAAAACCACCCCTAAAAGGGGTGGTTTGCTCTTAGGGTATAACCCTTGGATTTCCGGCACGCGTCTAAAGGCGCCGGCCCTCACGGGGTTCGGG
>USHF01000220.1 GCA_900554465.1 uncultured Collinsella sp. | reverse complement strand
GATCTACACGTAAGGAGTCGTCGGCAGCGTCAGATGTGTATAAGAGACAGGGGCGCCACCGGCGCGGCATCGCCCTGCTCGTAGGCCTCGCCCGCGGCCATGGCCTCGGCCAAGCGCTCGGCCTCCTGGTCCTTAAGCGCCGCCATGAGCGAGCGAATACGGATGCGCGCGGCGCCCAAGTTGGACACCTCGTCAATCTTGAGCACGGTGTAGATCTTGCCGCTGGCCTCAAGGATTTCCTGCACCTGGTCGGTGGTCAGAGCGTCCAGACCGCAGCCGAAAGAGTTGAGCTGGATCAGGTCCAGGTCGTTGCGCATCGTCACAAAACGGGCGACGGCGTACAGGCGGCTGTGGTACATCCACTGGTCGACCACGCGGATGGGACGCTCGGGCTTCACCAGGTGCGCGAGCGAATCCTCGGTAAAGACCGCAAAGCCAAAGCTCGAGATAAGCTCGGGCAGGGCGTGGTTGATCTCAGGGTCGTTGTGGTAAGGACGGCCGGCGAGTACGATGCCGTGGCCACCGTGGTCCTCGACCCACTTAAGAGCTTCCTCGCCCATCGTCTGGATATCCTCGTGGAAACGCGCATCGGCCTCAAAGGCAGCGTTGACGGCGGCATCGACCTCGGAGCGCGTGATCTTGGGTCCACGCACGCGACCGCGACCAGCTTGCGAGTCGGCCACGCGGTCGACGGCGAGCACCTGGTACAAGCGGCGCTTGAGCTCGGTCTTGTCGTGATAGGGCACAAACGGGTACAGGAACTCGATGTTCTGCTCGCGAATCTCGTCGATATTGAGCGCCAGCGCCGTGGGATAGCTCATGACGATGGGGCAGTTGTAGCAGTTGCCAGCCGTCGGATCCTCCTTGCGCTCCCAGCGCACGCACGGCATCCAGATGAAGTCGACATCACGATCGATGAGATTCATCACGTGGCCATGGCTCATCTTGGCCGGATAGCACACGCTCTCGGACGGCATGGACTCGATGCCCGCCTGGTAGGTCTTCTTGCTCGACTGGTCGGACAGCTGCACGCTAAAGCCCAGGCGCGTAAAGAACGCGTGCCAGAAGGGGTAGTTCTCGTACATGTTGAGCGCGCGCGGGATACCCACGGTGCCGCGCGGGGCCTCGTCGGGGCTCAAGACCTCGCGGTTAAACAGCAACTCGTTTTTCTTTTTGAAGAGGTTGGGGGCCTCGGTCTTCTGCTTTTTGTGGCCGGCACCCTTCTCGCAGCGGTTGCCGGTGATAAAGCGCCTGCCGCCGCCAAAGTCGTTAACGGTGAGCTGGCAGTTGTTGGAGCAGCGGCCGCAGCGGACGTGCTTTTGCGTCACGGTGAGGTGCGCGATGTCCTCGGCAGAAAGAATGGTCGAGGTGCCGTCGGCGCCGGCGCGATCGCGGGCGAGCAGGGCCGCACCGTAGGCGCCCATGCAGCCGGCGATGTCGGGACGCACGGCATGCACGCCGGTGAGCTGCTCAAACGCGCGCAGCGTGGCGTCGGACATAAAGGTGCCGCCCTGGACGATCACCTGACTGCCGATCTCCTTGGGGTCGCGCAGCTTAATGACCTTGAACAGGGCATTCTTAATGACGGAATAGGACAGGCCGGCCGCGATGTCGCCCACCGTGGCGCCTTCCTTTTGCGCCTGCTTGACGCGCGAGTTCATAAAAACCGTGCAGCGGCTGCCCAGGTCGACGGGGGCCTTGGCATGGATGGCGGCATCGGCGAACGCGCGCACGTCCATGTTCATAGAGACGGCGAAGCTCTCGATAAAGCTGCCGCAACCCGACGAGCAGGCCTCGTTGAGCATGATGTGCTCGATAACGCCGTCCTTGACGCGCAGGCACTTCATGTCCTGGCCGCCGATGTCCAGGATAAACTCGACGCCGGGCAGGAACGCCTTGGCGCCGCGCAGGTGCGCGACGGTCTCGATCTCGCCGGAATCGGCCTTGAGGGCCTCGATGAGTAGCGCCTCACCGTAGCCCGTGGTGGTCACGTGGCCGATGGTGCAGCCCGCGGGAATGTGGTTGTAGAAATCGGCCATGATGACCTTGGCCGTGCCCAGGATGTCACCGTTGTTGTTGCCGTACCAGGTATGCAACAGCTGGCCGTCCTCGCCCACGAGCGCGGCCTTCATGGTGGTGGAACCGGCGTCGATGCCAATGAACACGCGGCCGGTGTAGCCGTCGAGCTTGCCCTTGGGGACGACTTCTTGGTCGTGGCGACCCTTGAACTCGGCAAAGTCCTCGTCGGTGGCAAAGAGCGGATCCAGACGCTCGACCTCGGCACCCTGCGTGTCGCCCAAGCTGTCAATGGCCTCGATAAGCTGCGGGAACGTGCTGAGCTTATTGGACTCGTGCGCCATGGCGGCGCCGCTCGCCACAAACAGGTGGGCGTTTTGGGGCACGATACGGTGCTCCTCGTCCAGGTTGAGCGTGAGGTAGAAGCGATGGCGCAGCTCGGAGAGGTACTGCAGCGGGCCGCCCAGGAAGGCAACGTTGCCACGGATGGGGCGACCGCACGCCAGGCCCGAGATGGTCTGGATCACAACGGCCTGGAAGATGGAAGCGGCCACGTCCTCGGGGCTGTCTCTTATACACATCTGACGCTGCCGACGACTCCTTACGTGTAGATCT
>USHF01000219.1 GCA_900554465.1 uncultured Collinsella sp. | reverse complement strand
GCGGCTGAGGCGGGCGGCTGGATGGCTGTCGTGGGCTGGATAGTCGGCTTGGCTGCGGTCTCAATGGCATCGTTTGCCGTGCACGAGCTGGTGCATGCGGTGTTTTTTAAGCTGCTGGCGCCTGCGGGCGCGCAGGTGACCTTTGGGGCGAATCGCGAGACGGCGATGATCTATGCCTGCGCCGAGGGCGTTGTGTATTCGCGCCGGCGGTACATGGCGGTTTGCCTGGCGCCGACGGTTGTTGTGACGACAGCATTTGCCCTGGGGTTTGCGTTCTCGGACTATCCGCTGCTGTGCTACCTGGCGGCTGGTCTGCACTTGTCGGGCTGTGTGGGTGATTGGTATTACGTGCGGACCATTCTGCGCGACCGCCGTATCGTCGCCTGCGAGGATACGTCCTTTGGCGTGCGCTTTTTCGCAAAGTAGTCTTTTTGGGACGGGGCTATTTTAGCTGCCATGATGTCGGTGTGAGTTTTCTGGGACGGGGATGTCGATGAAGTCGTTGTTGCTGCATGCGTGCTGTGCACCATGCTCGCTTGAGCCGGTTCGCCTGCTGCGCGAGGAGGGGTTTGAGCCCACGATTTGCTGGACCAATCCCAATATTCAACCGCGCGATGAATGGCGGCGGCGTCTGGACGAGCTGCGCCGGTGGTGTGCCGATGGCGACATCGAGCTCATCGAGGCGGGGGAGGACCGCGAGCGCTGGGAGGCCGGCGTGGCCCCGCTGGGTGCCGATCGGCCCCGTCGCTGTCGCTCGTGCTATGCCTTGCGCTTGGCCGAGGCATGCCGCGTTGCCCAGGAGCGCAGGTTTGAATATGTGGGTACGACGCTCGCCGTCTCGCCGTATCAGCTGTTCGACACCTGCAATGACGTGCTTGAGCGTTTGGCGGCCGCCCATGGGCTCACCCCGGTGATTCGCGATTTTCGCCCGTATTATCCCGAGGCTACGCGCCGTTCGCGCGAACTGGGCATGTATCGACAGAACTACTGCGGCTGCCGCTTTTCTGCTGTCGAGGCGGCCATGGACCGCGCCCGCATCCGCGACGAGCGCAAAGCCGCCAAAAAGTAGTTCGTTTGGGACGTCAGCCTGCTAGGATGTAGAGCGGACTTTAGCTATATAAGGAGTATCCGACGTGTCTATGCGTACCGATGATTTTGACTACAACCTTCCTGAGGAACTGATTGCCCAGGCTCCTGCCGAGCCGCGCGACTCCTGCCGCCTGCTGGTGGTGGATCGCAAAGGCTCCCAGGCGGGGAAGCCGCTGGAGCACGGCGGTACCGTTGAGCACCGCATCTTCCGCGACATCATCGACTATATCGAGCCGGGCGATGTGCTCGTCATCAACAAGACGCGTGTGATGCCGGCCCGCCTGATCGGTCGCAAAGCCGGCTCGGGTGGCGTGGTCGAGACGCTGCTGCTCAAGCGCCGTGAGGATGTTGACCCGCTGGGCCACGTTTGGGAGTGCCTGGTCAAGCCGGGTAAGCGCCTGAAGCCCGGTGCTCAGATTGAGTATCGCGCCGGTGGCGCCCATGCGCCCGAGGGGGCTCCCGTGGTGCTGACGGCCGAGGTCATCGACTTTGTCACCGATAGCCGCGGAGGCCGTCTGGTGCGCTTTGAGCCGGCCGGCTGCAATGCCGCCGGCGAGCCGCGCACGCTCGACGAGGCCATTCATGCTGCCGGTCACGTGCCGCTGCCGCCCTACATTACCGATTACGAGGGCGATCCCGAGAAGTACCAGACCGTCTACGCCATGAAGGAGGAGCACTCGGCTGCCGCTCCTACGGCGGGTCTGCACTTTACCCCCGAGCTCATGGCCGCTATCGAGGCCAAGGGCGCGAAGTTTGCCGCCGTCGAGCTCGAGGTGGGTATTGATACCTTCCGTCTGGTGGAGGAGGACGACCCCACGCAGCACGTCATGCACACCGAGCGCTACCACGTGTCACAGGAGGTTGTCGACGCCGTGCATAAGGCGAAGGCCGAGGGGCACCGCGTGATCGCCGTCGGCACCACCGCAGTACGCTCGCTCGAGAGCGCCTTTGACGCTGAGGCACCGGTGTCTGATCCGGCCGTGACGGCGCGCTATTTTGAGGGCCGCGAGGATGGGGCCGACACGCTCGGCCGCGGCGACATCGTGGTGCGCGAGAACGCGACGACGCAGCTCTACCTCATGCCCGGCTCGACCTATCACGTGGTCGACGCGCTGATCACGAACTTCCACGTGCCGCGCTCCACGCTCATGATGCTCGTGAGCGCACTTGCCACCCGCGACCAGATCATGGATGCCTATGCCGCCGCCATCGAGGAGCGCTACCGCTTCTTCAGCTTTGGCGACGCCATGCTCATTTTGTAGGTTACGGCGTTTTACAAACGCCGTAACCGGCCGACGCTGCAAACCCTCCTAAGCGGCAATCTGACGTTCAATCGTCGGGCATGACCAGAAGGTCAATGCCCCCCTCTTTCACGTCACCTTGCTCGCTTAGGGGCGTTTTCGCTGACTTCGCCAAAGCATCGGCAGGTACTCATTGGGGACGTACTTAAATGAGTGCCTGCAGAATGAGAGTGGATAATCTCCCGTTTTTGGCCTGCTTGGGGGCTCAAAGTGGGAGATTATCCACTCTCGTCATTGGGCTAGTCGTTGGGGACG
>USHF01000218.1 GCA_900554465.1 uncultured Collinsella sp. | reverse complement strand
CGAGATCTGCGCATGTCTCGTGGGCTCGGAGATGTGTATAAGAGACAGCCGATGACGTGACGGACGCGGACACGACCGTTGGCTTCTTTACCGGCTACACCGACACCGCCGTCATTGCCGGCAAGACAGGTAACCGCAATTGCATGAGCTACGGTCCCGGGTCGCTCGCGCTCGCGCACAAGCCCAACGAATATGTGCCCCACGCCGATATCGTTCGTTGTCAGCAGGTGCTAATCGCGCTCGCCGATAACGTGCTCTGGGACGCGAGCGGCCAAGTTGGGGCATAATAAGCCGCGAACAAACCGACTCGCGCGTTAGGACCGCCCATGAAAGCACTTCCGTTTCCCTGCATCCGCCCGGCTCAGGACCGCGTGCTCGAGGCGCTGCCTGCAATGGGCAGCATCCTAAGCGGCAACGATGCCCTGCGCGGAGCCATTGCCGATGGTCTGATGCTCAAGGACCCGGGTGCGGCGTATTACGTGTACGAATGCTCGGGCGAGCCGGGACGTGTGACGGGTGTCGTGGCGATCTGCCCGACGAGTGTACTTGCGGGCGGCAAGGGCGATGCCAGCGCCGACGTGGCCGCCGCCGCGCGCGCGATCGCCGAACTCAAAGTTCAGCCGCGCCCCGTGTCGCTCGCCTACGAGGCGTCGCCCGTCATGGACATCATCCTGGGCGCCGCCAAAGAGGGCGCCTCGCTCTACGCCGTCACCGATCCTGCGGGCATTACACACCGCGTGTGGGAGGTTAAGCGCGAGGACGCCGTCGGCGCCATCCGTGCCATGCTCGACCAGGCGCCGGAGCCGGTACTGGCCGACGACCCTGCCTACGCTGGCGCACTAGTCGGGGTATCACAGCTCCTGGCCGATGAGGCCCGTTCCGCCGGAACGTACACCGGCAAGGAGCCGTTCAACTTTACCGTTGCCGCGCTCTTCCCCGCTGCGCAGGTCAGCGGCGGCGCACCGCAGGTTCCGACGGGTCTGCTCACGCACCAAGTCGCGCGGTTCTAGCAAGACCAGACCGCGCAGCACAAAAATCGGCAGCTCAACAAACAGGGGGCGGAGATGCAGCAGGTACATGCATCTCCGCCCCTTTTGCGTCGAGAAGTTATGCCGGCGACCCGAGCCGCCACGCTCGCGTTATCCGCGCTGCGGACCTGCAGTAGCCACAAGCGGTTCAAGGCCCAGCTCGCGTGCGTAATCCTCCTGCGTAAAAATCTCAATCAGCTCAAACGTGTCGGATTCGTCGTCAAACGCAAAGTGCAGCACCGAGCAGTTGCCCGGCACGCGTTCGCGCTCGTCTGCCGCCGCGCCCCGCACGTGGTCCAAAAACTCCTTGATAGCCGAGCCGTGGCTCACCGCGAGCACGCACTCGTGGTCCGGACGTCGCATAAGCTCGGTCAGCGTCGCCACCATGCGCTCACGCACCTGCATCTGGCCCTCGCCGCCAAACTGACGATAGAAATCGCGCCACGGGCGCTCGGGCATAAGCATCACGCGCTCGGCCTCAAAGTCGCCAAAGAACCACTCGCGCAGACCGTCCAGGCGCTCGTACGCCAAGCCCGGCCACAGGTTGGCGATAGTCTGCTCGGTGCGATGAAGCGTGGAGGTGTAGGCATGATCGGGCTCAATGCCGCGCGCACGTAAAAACATGCCGGCGCGCGCCGCCTGGTCGCAACCCAACTGCGTAAGCGGCGAGTCACTCCACCCCTGAATGATACGCTTAAGGTTGAATATCGTCTGTCCATGACGGACCAGATACAGATCTTTATTCATAGGGGTCCTTTCGTTCGTTACCAATCAAGGAGCGAAAACGCACCGTCGCAATAGCCAAAATGAAGCACGGCACCGTTGTCGGGTAGCTCTCCCCTGCCAGTCACATACTCAAGAAACTCCTGGCAGGAAGAGCCGTGGGAGACTGCCAGCACACAGTCGTGCTGCGGCCTGGCCATGATGTGGGACAGCGCCGCGACCATGCGCGACTGGAGCTCGCCTTCAGACTCGCCACCAAAGGCCACCGGATAATCACCCCAGGGCTGCGGCGGCATCTCGCGATTTGATGTACCCTCCAGCGAGCCCAAATGCCACTCGCGCAGGTCATCGACCAGCTCTATCGAGCAGCCCTCACCAGCAATTAGCTCAGCCGTATGCCGCGCCCGGCCCAACGGCGAGGAATACACACGGTCAAAGGTCACGCCACGCGCCTCAAACGCCGCGCGCGTCGCCAGCGCCTGCTCGCGCCCGCGCGCCGTAAGCGGCGAATCGTGCCCACCCTGCAAAATGTTCTGCACATTGAGCTCAGTCTGCCCATGCCGCACCAAATACAAATCTGCCACACGTCCTCCCCTCGCACCACCGCAAAGGGGACAGGTACCTTTGTGGTGGTTTACCGCCGGATCACACCACGGTGACGCTCAGCTACACCAGTACGTCGGCAAGCGGGCGCTTGGGTACGTGGTGCACCTGCGCCTCGTCACGCCAGTAATTAATAGAGCCGTCGGGGTTGGAATCGATCGCATCGATAACTTGAGTCTCGGCCGGAACGCCAAACGCCATGATCAGCTTGAGCTCATATTTGTCGTTATCGAGCCCCATGGCATCGATCGCGCGGGGCGTAAACTGTCTCTTATACACATCTCCGAGCCCACGAGACATGCGCAGATCTCGTA
>USHF01000217.1 GCA_900554465.1 uncultured Collinsella sp. | reverse complement strand
CGAGATCTGCGCATGTCTCGTGGGCTCGGAGATGTGTATAAGAGACAGGCGTTTGTCGGCTCGCCAAAATGTCTATTCCACGACCTTATCCGGCTGGATGAGTTCCTCATAGTAGCTAATGTGCTCTCGGGCGTCCTCGATTTCGGGCAGCAGGAAGTTGTAGATGACCTCTATGATCATCGTTGCGCTGATCTTGGAGAACGCAAAGTCGCCCGTGGTGAGCAGCGCCTCGTGGTTCACGGTATTAAAGGTGTAGTCGGCTAGGCGCGCAAGCGGAGACTTGCTGTCGCTGCTGATGACGACTACGGTAGCACCGCAGTCGCGAGCTGCTTTTGCCATGCGGTTCAGTCGGCGCGACTTGCCGGAGTTCGAGATCAGCACGATAACGTCGCCGGGGCGTAACGTGAGCGCAAAGCCGATTGATGTCTCGCTGATGGTGCTCGCCATGCAACGCAGGCCCAGCTGCGAAAACTTAAACGTCGCGTCGAGCGCGACCGCGTTCGTATTGCCCACAGCCGCAAACTCAATAACCCCTGCATGCTTAAGGGCATGCACAACAGCCGTCAGCGTATCGTGGTCGATCCCGTCGATGGTCGCATTAAGCTCGCTCACCTTGGCGGCGAGGATATTTTTAAGACTCTGTTCCATGTTGTCGAGCGAGACCTCGTCGGTCAGGCCCTCGTTGCGGTGACTCTCCAAGTCGCGTGCCAGCGAAAACTGAAAGCTGCGGAAGCTGCCAAAACCCAGCTTGCGGCAAAAGCGCGAAACCGTCGCCTCGGACGTGGCGGCGGCTCGTGAGAGCTGGGCGGCCGTCAGGCGCGGCGCCTCGGACTGGTGCTCCAATATATAGTCGACAATGCGCTGCTCGGATCCACTATATCCCTGATGAGTGCTAATAAGGGAGAGCGCGCTCTTGCTGCTATCGGTCATGGATGGCTCCTGGGTGGCATGAAAATCGGACTTGTTTTTCAATGCCATAGTATACGGGCATTTTCAATTACAAGATACACCTTGCCGTTTCAAGTGTTGATGGTAAACTTTCACCTACCGTTTACGGTTATGAAAGAACCTTTCACCGGAGAATTGGGACATTTTCCTTTCCGCGAAAGCGCTGGGTTGGTATCTTTCAGTTGTGGAAAAGCGCGCAAGGACGCGCGTGTAGGGGAGCGCCTGCGGGCGCAGTACTCAAGAAGGAGGGACACATGGCTAAGTTTGACATCATCGCCGCGACCGGTTGCCCGACCGGCATTGCGCACACCTTCATGGCGAAGGAGGCGCTGGAGAAGGCTGCTGCTGAGCGAGGTCTGACCATTAAGGTCGAGACTCATGGCCAGGTCGGTGTCGAGAACGAGCTCACGAAGGGTGAGATCGCCGGTGCCAAGGCCGTCGTCGTCGCAGCCGATAAGGATGTCCAGGCGGAGCGTTTCGCCGGTAAGCCCATGGTTTCCGTCGGCGTTTCCAAGGCCCTGTCCGTCGAGGCTGCCGGTAAGCTGATCGACCGCGCTCTCGCCGCCAAGGGCGACGGCTCGGTTGCCGCCGCTGCCGATGTCGAGGACGAGGTCGAGGAGAAGGAGTCCGTCGGCCACATCATCTATAAGCACCTTATGAACGGCGTCAGCCACATGCTGGTCTTCGTCGTCGCCGGTGGTGTCCTGACCGCCGTTTCGTTCCTGTGGGGCATCACGTCCTTCGATTCGACGGCTGCCGATTACAACAGCTTTGCCGCTATGCTCAAGATCATCGGCGGCATTGCTATGAACCTCATGGTTCCCGTGCTTTCCGCCTACATCGCCGAGTCCATCGGCAAGCGCCCGGCGCTCGTCCCCGGCTTCGTTGCCGGTATGATCGCCATCCAGGGCCTGCCCGTTAACGCCGAGACCGGCATGATCGACGCCGGCGGCGCCGGCGTGGGCTTCGGCTTCCTGGGCGGCATCGTCGGCGGCTTCCTCGCTGGCTATGTCATCCTGCTGCTCGAGAAGGTCTTCTCCAAGCTGCCCAAGAATCTGGACGGCCTCAAGGCTATCTTCCTGTACCCGCTGTTCTCGACCGCCATCGTCGGCCTGGTCATGCTCGGCATCTCCGGCCCCATGGCTGCCATCAACACCGCCATGATGGACTTCCTCAAGGGTCTGTCTGCCTCTGGCGCCATTGTCCTGGGCCTTGCCATCGGCTGCATGTGCGCCGTTGACATGGGCGGCCCGGTCAACAAGGCTGCTTACGTCACCGGTACCGCTATGCTCACCGAGGCCCTGGCCGCCGGTGTCGGCACCGACACCTACAACTTCGGCACCAACTTCATGGCTGCCGTCTCCGCCGCTTGCATCGTTCCGCCGCTGATCACCACCTTCGCCGTCGTTGTCGGCAAGAAGTACTTCAGCCAGGAGGATCACGACGCCGGTATCGTCAACCTCATCCTTGGTTGCACCCACATCACCGAGGGCGCCATTCCGTTCATGACCAAGAACATCTGGCCCGTCATGCCCATCATGATGCTCGGTTCCTCCATCGCCTCGATCCTGACCATTATGTTCAACGTTCACGATCCGGCGCCCCACGGTGGCTTCCTGGTCCTGCCTGTTGTCGAGAACGGTCCGCTGTGGGTCCTCGCGATCCTCATCGGCGCTGTGGTCGGTGGCATCTTGTTCTGTCTCTTATACACATCTCCGAGCCCACGAGACATGCGCAGATCTCG
>USHF01000216.1 GCA_900554465.1 uncultured Collinsella sp. | reverse complement strand
CATCAAATCTGTCAAAAAGATCTCGAATAACGTTGGCGCCACCAGAAGTGCATCGTGTCTGAGCAAGTTGCCCGCAACCCTTTGGCTGCCCGCCATGGTCGAGCTGTGCGGTACGCAACCGCCCGAGTCATTTGCCGAGGGCTTTCACTACCTGGCCGACATCTACAACGGCGAGGGCAAGGAGTACCAACTCTTCCGCGAGCTCAAGGTAAGTCCGTATACCACGAACGAGATGATGGTTCGTCAGTGGAAGGGCAAGGATGCCTGTTGGTGGGAGCGTACGGCAAGCCCCGACACGTCGGAGAACGAGGGCACGCTCTATATGAACCGCGTGGGCGACGACGGCGACGTCTTTAATTACGCCACGCCTGCAAGCAAGCCCGATAAGCGAACCTGCGTGATCCCCGGGTTCTGTATCTAGGCGGCGGGCGTCTTGCCGTGACGGGACCCCTCCCCGGCAATTGTCTCGATCTGTAACACTAGCTCGGCAGATACAGGTTTAGATGTTACAGAACGAGACAAACCCCAGCCCCGCAAGACAACATCTCAATCTGTAACAGTTAGAGGTCATTTTCCCTGCCAGATGTTACAGATTGAGACATTGAGTTTCCTGCCAACTGTTTGTCTTGATCTGTAACAAATACTCGGTAAAACGGGGTCTAGTTGTTACAGATCGAGACGTTAGTTTTCGGCTGAAATGTTTGTCTCAATCTGTAACAGCTATGGTTCAAAAACCGGTCCAGACGTTACAGATTGAGATGTTTGGCAGAGACGGCCACCGATTGAGCAGCCACCCTCATCTGTAATGAAAAGTCATACATTCAAACTATTACTGAACACCCCCAGGGGGTATTGGTGTATAGTATCGGCAGGTTAACAATTACAACACCGAACTACAGAAAGGAGAAGCCATGGCTCAAGATACGTTCGACGTGGGCGGCATGACATGCGCTGCCTGCCAGGCACACGTGGACCGCGCCGTGAGCAAACTCGACGGCGTCCAATGCGTCGCGGTCAACCTACTCGCCGGCTCCATGTTGGTCGACTACGACCCCGCGCAGGTCACCCCCGACGACATCTGCACCGCTGTCGATCGCGCAGGGTACTCGGCCTCGCCCGTCGACGCGGGCGACGCCGGCCCAAGCGGCAGCGCACAAGCCAGGACCGGCGCCGCCCATATGGAGTCGCCGACCAAAAAGCTGGAGGCCACTGCCTCCGCCATGCGCACCCGGCTCATCATCTCGATTGTCTTCCTTATCCCACTGTTCTACATAGGCATGGGGCACATGCTCGGCTGGCCGCTGCCCGGCATTTTCACGGACCATACCCACAGCATGACGCTCGCGCTCACCGAGCTCGTCCTGCTCATCCCCATCGTCTACGTCAACGACGCATACTTTATCAACGGGTTTAAATCGCTCGCGCACGGCGCGCCGACCATGGACGCTCTCATCGCCGTCGGCGCGACCGCTTCCGTCGCCTGGTCGCTCTATGCCATGTTTATCATGGCCGACCAGCTGGCCGCCGGGCAAATCCACGAGGCCATGATGACGGGCATGGACAACCTGTATTTTGAGAGTGCGGGCACGATCCTGTCGCTCGTCACCGTGGGCAAATACCTCGAGACACGCAGCAAATCCAAAACCGGCGGCGCTATCGAGGCGCTCATCGACTTGGCACCCAAGACCGCGACCGTCGTGACCGACGACGGCGCCGAAGCCACCGTCGACGTCGACAGTATCCTTCCAGGCCAGGTCCTGCGCGTGCGCCCCGGAGAGTCCATCCCCGTCGATGGCGTGGTGCTCGAGGGCAGCTCGGCCGTGGACGAGAGTGCGCTCACCGGCGAGTCTATCCCCGTGGAAAAGACCGCCGGTGCTACCGTTAACGCCGCCACCGTCAACCGCACCGGTTCGTTTACCTTCCGCGCCACGCGGGTGGGTGCCGACACGTCGCTCGCCAAGATTATCCAGCTCGTCGAGGACGCCAATGCCACCAAGGCACCCATTGCTCGACTGGCCGACAAGGTCGCCGGCGTGTTTGTGCCCGTGGTGTTCGTGATCTCGGCCGCGACCTTCGTGGTGTGGATGGCACTGACCGGAAGCATCAACGAAGCGCTTACCTCCGCCGTCGCCGTGCTGGTGATCAGCTGCCCGTGCGCGCTGGGCCTGGCCACGCCCGTCGCCATTATGGTTGGCACCGGCAAGGGCGCCGAGATGGGCATTCTGTTCAAGAGCGCCGAGGCGCTGGAGAACCTGCGCAGCGTGGGCACCGTGGTGCTCGATAAGACGGGCACCGTCACCCGCGGCAAGCCTGCCGTGACCGATATCGTGGTAGCCACGCGCGCTGACGGCTCGCCCGCCATGAGCGAAAAGGCGCTGCTCAAGCTGGCCGCCGCGCTGGAGCGCTCGAGCGAGCACCCGCTGGCAGAGGCGATTATGGCCGAGTGCGAGGCGCGCGGAATTGTCGCGCGCATGGTCGAGGACTTTGCCGCCGTGCCCGGACGAGGCGTTACGGCACGCGAGGGGCAGAATGTCATCGCAGCCGGCAACGTGCGCCTGATGGACGAGTTGGGCGTTACCGTGCCCGCGGGTCTTGCCGAGCAATTTGCCGCCGAAGGCAAGACGCCGCTGTTCTTTGCCAAGAACGGCGAGCTTGTCGGCACCATCGCCGTGGCTGACGAGGTCAAAGAGACGAGCGCCGAGGCTGTCTCTTATACACATCTCCGAGCCCACGAGACATGCGCAGATCTCGT
>USHF01000215.1 GCA_900554465.1 uncultured Collinsella sp. | reverse complement strand
GTAAGGAGTCGTCGGCAGCGTCAGATGTGTATAAGAGACAGGTACATCACCAAGCGCTCGAAGCCCAGACCGTAGCCGGCGTGCTTGCAGGAACCGTAGCGGCGCAGGTCAAGGTAGTACTTGTACTGCTCGGGATTCATACCCAGGTCCTTGATGCGGGCCTCGAGCAGATCCAGGCGTTCCTCGCGCTGGGAGCCGCCGATAATCTCGCCGATACCGGGAACCAGGCAGTCGGCGGCGGCGACGGTCTTGCCGTCCTCGTTCATGCGCATGTAGAACGCCTTGATCTCGGCCGGGTAGTCGGTTACAAAGGTCGGGCGCTTAAAGTGTTCCTCGGTCAGGAAGCGCTCGTGCTCGGTTTGCAGGTCGATGCCCCAGCTCACGGGATAGTCAAACTTGTGACCGGCGGCGACGGCCTGCTCCAGGATCTCGACGGCCTCGGTGTAGGTAACGCGGGCAAAGTCGGAGTTTGCCACGTGGTCCAGGCGCTCGATCAGGCCCTTGTCCACAAACTTGTTGAGCATGTTGAGCTCGTCGGGGCAGGTGGCCATGACGTCCTTGAGGACATACTTGAGCATGGCCTCGGCGTTATCCATGTAATCGTTCAGATCGGCAAAGGCCATCTCGGGCTCGATCATCCAAAACTCGGCGGCGTGGCGCGTGGTGTTGGAGTTTTCGGCGCGGAAGGTGGGGCCAAAGGTGTACACGTCGCCAAAGGCCATGGCAAAGTTCTCGGCATTGAGCTGGCCGGACACGGTGAGGCTCGCATGCTTGCCAAAGAAGTCCTGGCTCCAGTCGACCTCGCCGGACTCGGTGAGGGGCGGATTTTTGGGGTCGAGCGTGGTCACGCGGAACATCTCGCCGGCGCCCTCGCAGTCACTCGTGGTGATGATGGGGGTGTTGACGTAGACAAAACCCTGCTCCTGGAAGAAGCGGTGGATGGCGGTAGCCGCGACAGAGCGGATGCGGAACACGGCGCGGAACAGGTTGGTGCGCGGACGCAGGTGCTGCTGAGTGCGCAGGAACTCGACGGTTGCGCGCTTCTTCTGCAGCGGGTAATCCGGGGCGCTCGTGCCCTCGACCTCGATGGAGGTGGCAGAAAGCTCGAAGGGCTGGGGCGCATCGGGGGTCAGTTTGACGGTGCCGGTGCAAATGAGTGCGGCCGAGACATTTTGGTGGGCGATCTCGTCGTAGTTGTCGAGCGCCTCGCGGTTCATGACGACCTGCAGGTCGCGGAAGCAGCTGCCGTCGTTGAGCGTAACAAAGCCAAAGTTCTTCATGTCGCGGACGGACTTGACCCAGCCGGCGACGGTGACGGTCTGGCCGCCGAGCGACTCGGCATCGGCATAGAGCTGCGCGATTTTGGTGCGGTTCACGTATCCTCCCATAACGGTTGAATGATAGTTATCCATACAGTTCGATATTCTAGCAGCTCGGCTCATTTGGGCTATACAGATAAGGCATTGGCGGGATGGTTTTTCAAACGAAAAGCGCCCGCGTCCAAATGGTCGCGGGCGCTTGACGAGGTGCCTTTTGGTTGTGTGGCGCGGGGCCTGGCTACTTGGTCTTGGCAACCAGCAGCGGGTCGCCAAGCTTGACGAGCGGGTTGCCGCCGATAAGCGTGCCAGACTCGCCGACGTGGTCGATGCTCTTGAGGCGGTCGAGCTCAGAGATGATGACGGTCACGATGTCCTCGTGGCCAGCGGCCTTAATGGCGTCGCGGTCGAAGCTGATGAGCGGCTGGCCGGCCTTGACTACATCGCCCATCTCGACAAAGCGGGCAAAACCCTTGCCGTTCATTTCCACGGTGCCCAGGCCAACATGGATGAACACGCGAAGACCGTCCTCGGTGATCATGCCGATGGAGTGGTTGGTGACGGTGGTGGCGCCGATGCGACCGTTGGCGGGCGCATAGATGGTGCCAGTGATGGGCTCGATGCCGTAGCCCTGACCGAGCATGCCCGAGGCGATGGTCTCGTCGGGGACCTCGTCCAGGTTGACGAGCACGCCGTTGACGGGGGCATAGATGACGCCTTCGCGGGTGGCGAAGCTTGCTGCGGGCGGAACGGACGCCTCGCCCGTCGAGGTGAAGGTGGACTTAAGCGAATCGAGCAGACCCATAGTTGCCTCCAACGTATCAAGCGCGCATATGGCACGCGTGTAATGAAGCCGGAAACGTTTCGTATGTGTTTCCCGGCACGGTCAGCGCTCCTATTTTACGCTGTGAAACGATAGCGCTGAGCTGGGATTATGTGATATATCAGTTGAAGGTGAACTTATTGCGGGAGTGTTTCTGCGCCCTGGGCCCAACTGGGGTACGCTTGAGAGCGAAAAATGAGTGCGCATAATCTGCGCGAAGGGAGCACATATGATTGTCGAGAATCACGCGCTGTGGGGCGAGGAGCCGACCGAGGATTATCCGGCGACGTTTACGTATTTGGGTGCCGAGCCGCTGCCCGATAAACCGAATGGCCGCCGCCCTGCCGTGATTATCTGCGGCGGAGGCGGGTTTACGCATATCGCTCCGCACGAGCAGGATCCCGTGGCGTTTGCGTTTTTGGATCACGGTTACCAGGCCTTTGTGCTCAACTATGTGACGAGTGGCACGGGTGACGTGAGTTTTCCGCACCCGCAGGCGGACCTCGCCAAGATGGTCGCTACCGTGCGCGCCAACGCCGACGAGTGGCATGTCGATCCCAAGCGCGTGTGCCTGTCTCTTATACACATCTCCGAGCCCACGAGACATGCGCAGATCTCG
>USHF01000214.1 GCA_900554465.1 uncultured Collinsella sp. | reverse complement strand
GGGCTCGGAGATGTGTATAAGAGACAGCACATAGCATCCCGTGATGCCCTCGGCGGCCGTCAAGTCGTCAATGCCCTCAAACGAGACCAGATCGCCATCGCCCGTATCGGTGACGGACACGACCGTGCAAAAGCGGTCGCGCTTGAGCGCCGGCGGCGTCAGGGCGACGCGCATACCCGGCTCTAATACAGAAGGAAGCCCCCGCAGCGGCTGCGCGAGGACCTCCCCCTTCCTTCCGTGCGGCTTGACCACACGGGCGATGTTTTTGTACTGGGACCTCAAGGTCCTAGCCCAGAACCTCTACCTCGACAGCAGTGTCGAGGCGAGCGGCCAGTGCACGGGCGAGCGTGCGAATGGCCTTGATGGTACGGCCACGACGGCCGATGACCTTAGCGACGTCATCCTCGGCGACAGAAACCTCGATCGTAGAGGTGTCGTCACCATCGATGACCTCAAGGCTCACGGAATCCGGGTCGTCGACGATCTGAACAACGAGATATTCGACGAGATCGGCGATGCGATCTGAGAGCATTGCCTCACCCTCGAGCTGTGCAGCGTCAACCTCAGGCACGATTTACTCCTCGGCGCCCTCAGCGGCCTCAGCGGCAGCCTTAGCGGCCTCGGCCTCTTTGGCGAGCTGCTTCTTGGACTTCTTGACGACGGTCTCGGTCTTCTCGCCCTCGTTGGCGGCCTTGACCAGAGCGGCGACGGCGTCGGTGAGCTGAGCGCCCTTGGACTGCCAGTCGGCGATCTTCTCGAGGTCGAGGTTGATGGTCTTGGGGGCGGTCATCGGGTTGTAGCGGCCAACCTCCTCGATGATACGACCGTCACGCGGGGCGCGGGAATCGGCGACGACGACACGGTAGTACGGACGCTTCTTAGCGCCGTGACGAGCAAGGCGAATCTTGACTGCCAAAGGAAACTCCTCCAACCAAGCAGCTTTAGGCTGCAACTACAAACAAACAGTTGAACATAATACGCCATCGACGCGGGCAGGTGAAGTCCGTGAGACCAACTTCTTCGGTGTAGTCGAGGGCAAATCCATATCTTAGACAAGAATTCGGGATTTGCAAGCACATACACGCACCCCACATGAGCTGCGCGGTATACTCATGACATGGAAAGACGCGAACATACATACGGTTATGAGGATGCCATGGGCGTCACGCCGCCTCCCTGGACGGGTCCGGCGGTGGGCCTGATGGACCTCGATGCGTTTTTTGCGAGCGTGGAGATGCTCGATCATCCCGAATGGCGCGGAAAGCCGCTCATCGTGGGCGGAGACGCCGATTCCCGCGGCGTTGTGTCCACCTGTTCTTACGAGGCACGTCGCTTTGGCGTGCACTCCGCCATGCCCTCAGCCGAGGCACGGCGCTTGTGCCCGCAAGCCATTTGGACGCACGGGCACTTTGATCGCTACCGCGAGGTGAGCGCGCAGGTCATGGCGATTCTTGCCGAGGAGACGCCGCGCGTTGAGCGCGTATCGATCGACGAAGCCTTTATCGATATCACACCGGGTCGCTTTGCGCCCGAGGACCCGCTGCTGGTTGCACGGCGTATAAGCGACCGCGTGGCAGCGCTGGGAGTGACGTGCTCCATTGGCGTAGGCTGCAACAAGACGGTCGCAAAGATCGCAAGCGAGCGGGATAAGCCGTTTGGGCTGACCATCGTGCGCCCCGGAACCGAGCAGCGCTTTTTGGCCGCGCTGCCGGTATCTGCCATGAGCGGCATCGGGCGCTCGGCCGAGGAGCGACTGCGCCGCATGCGCATCTACACGCTCGGCGAGCTATCACGTGCACCGGAATCCACCTTGGCCTCTATTTTTGGCGTCAACGGCGAACGCATGCGCCAGCGTGCGCTGGGACTCGAAATCTCCGAAGTCACGAGTCTCGATGAAGGGCGCGAGGTCAAGTCGGTCAGCAATGAGCGCACCTTTGCGAAAGATTTGACTGAGCGTGGGGACATCGAAGCGGCGATTGCGCTGTTGGGAGAGTCGGTTGGACGCCGCCTGCGCCGTCAGGGACTGACGGGCGGCACGGTAACGCTCAAGCTTAAGTATTCGTATGGCAGCGGACGCACGGCGCAGCGGCGGCTTCCCCACCCCACCGACGATGAGAACATCTTTGTGGCGGTTGCGCTCGAACTGCTCGACAACATCTGGCAGGAAGGCATGCATGTGCGTCTGGCGGGTATCGGGATGAGCGACTTTGACCATCAGGGCGGCATCCAGACCGACCTGTTCTGCGAAGTCGACGACCGCGGAGCCCAATCAAGCGACCGTCGCGACCTCTCAGTCGCGATCGATGCCGTCCGAGACAAGTTCGGCGACACCGCCCTATCCTTCGGCCGCCAATCCCGCTTCAACGATTAACCGCCTTTAGGCAAAAAGAAAGCCGGGCAGGTGCGGAAAACCGCAACTGCCCGGCGAAATGCGCGAAGCTAGCTAAAAATCCCCGTATCAAATGAGCTACTAGAGGAGATTGAGGGGGAGCTGGGGGGCGTCACCCCAGAGCTTTTCTAGGCGGTAGAAGTCGCGGGCTTCGGGAGTGAAGACGTGGACGACAACCGAGCCGTAGTCCATGAGCATCCAGGTCTTCTGCTCGCGGCCCTCGATGGAGAACGGATGCTCGCCGCAAGCCTCGGCGACCTTCTCCTCGATCTCGTCGACGATCGAATCGACCTGGCGGTTGTTGGTACCGGTGGCAAGCACAAAGTAGTCGCACACGTCGGAAAGCTCCTGTCTCTTATACACATCTGACGCTG
>USHF01000213.1 GCA_900554465.1 uncultured Collinsella sp. | reverse complement strand
CACCCGGTAATGGCTTGGTACCATTGAGGGCCGGCTGACCTGCCAACGCTGGTACTGCGGCCACTGGCACATCAACAAGCACATTGACCACATCGACTTTCTGTTCGGCGACGTAGAAGAGTTCGCTGCCGGACTTAAGCCATTCGATCCCAATGCCCCTGCGAAAGAGCACTCGTTCTAAGAAGTCACCTCGTTTTCGTCCATCTTTTTCTCGAAACGGAAGAACAGCTCGCCCGAGGACGAGTCGTCCCCTCCCTCGCTCTCGGGCATGACGAGGGGGTGTTTGGGATTGAAGAACTCGACGATCTTGTAGCCGCACTTGTTCACATAGAAGTGGATGTTGCGCGTTTCGACATAGGGGGTGTACAGCTCCCAGGTCTTAACGGAGGGATAGCGGCCCTCCGCCGCTGCAACGATATCCGCACCCACGCTCTTGCCCTTCAGGCCGTTAACAACGAACAAGAGCTCGATATCGCCGCGCGCCCTTTTCGCATCGATGGTAAGGACGATGCCGCCGACGCGCTGGCCGTCCCGCAGAGCCCAATAGGCCTCGGTGCCCGGCCGATTAAGGGAGGCCTCTATCTCTCCGCGGGAGATGACGGGGCCCTCAGGCGTGCCGGGGTTCTCTTCCACGAACGCATCGAAGGACTCCTTCAGCTTCTCGATGAAGGAATTGCGGGTGTCACCGCCGAGTTTTTCAAGGGTCACTGTCATGGGGAATCTCCTGTTCAGACGAAAATGGCCCGGATATCATCACCAGGTGATACCCGAGCTCACTCGACGTCTTCCTCTGACAGGCGGTCTGCGAAGCTTTCGCCCCACGAGCCCCTACGCTACGGCGTACTGTCCTCCGACGAAATATCCAGCTTTTACGCAAAGCATTGCAACGGATGCGCCTGGCGCCTGTCCACCCGAGCAGCGCGCAACAAGGCGTTGCTTGAAAGATATGGGGCGGCCAGGCAGAATGGGCTCATGCGAGAATGCGGGCAGCCATCTGGGCACCCTTACGAGAAAGGACGAACATGGCGTTCAAGGAAACCCTTGCCGCGGCGCGGGAGCAGCGCGGCATGACCCAGCAAGATCTGGCCGAGAAGCTTTACGTCACCCGTCAGGCGGTGTCGCGATGGGAAAACGGCGAGACCGAGCCGTCCGTGGACATGCGAAAGCTCATTGCGACCGTGCTGGACGTGCCGGTCATCCAGCTCTTCGACATCGACGTGAGCCAGCTGTGCCAATGCTGCGGCACCCCCTTCACTGTCCCCAACATGCCCCACGGCACCGAGACCGACGGTACGGAGAACACGGCCTACTGCAAGTGGTGCTATGACGGCGGCCAATTCGCCTACCAAAGCGAAGACGAACTCATCGAGAAGACGGCCCCCTTCCTCATGGAGGCCACCGGCATGTCGCAAGAAGAGGCCGTCTCCTTCATGGGCGTCCTCGTCCCTCACCTGCAGCACTGGCAGAAGTAGCGCGCGGCTAGCGCCGGCCAACGGCGCTAGCTCCCGAGCATCTAGGGGACGGCCGAAGACGCCCCATAGATGCTGCCGGAATGGGCGGAAAGAACCCGCTTCCGCTAGGCTTTCACCACCGGGAGCCAGACCTCGCTGCGGCTATCGGGGTCGGTCATCCGCGGCGTGAAGTAGCGCTCCACGTCGGTCTTGCTCTCCCAACGGTAACCAGAAGACGGCAGCCACTCGGTCAGGATGCGGTGCCACAGGTTGGTCATCGCCTCGGGCATGGGCCCCACGCATTCGAACACCGCGTAGGTGGCCGCTTCCACGGTGCGCTCCTCCATGCCCTCGGGACACGGGCGGTTCGTCGCAACGCAGGCCATGTAGCAGTCGAACGCGCCGTCGCGGCAGAACTGGACGCCGAGCAGCCCAGCCGGCTCGCTGCCGTCCACGAGATCGAGAATCTCGTGCACGCGGGGTCCCAACTTCTCCCAGTAATCGACGGCCTTCTCCCCAGCATCTTCCACCTCCCACGTCCCGTTATCGGACGGAATGCCGACGACGCGGAAGGCGCCCTGTTCAATGATGCGGTAATCCATTGCCTCTTCTCCTTTCACAGACAAGGTGAACACGAGGCGCGGGTAGAGCGTCAGCTTGGTCTGCGGGCGCCGAGCATCGTTGGGCGAGGCACCGTGCACGCGCCGGAACGCCCGAGCGAACGCCGTCGGCGAGTCGTAGCCGTAGCGCAGGGCCACGTCCACCACCTTCGCGTCCGTCGCCCGCAGATCCTGGGCTGCCCGAGTCATAGCGCGGCGACGGATGTATTCGGGCAGCGTCACGCCCGTCAGATAGGGGAACATCCGCTGCAGCTGATACTTCGAGCACACCGCAATGCGCGCAAGCACGTCCATATCGACCGTGCCATCCAAATGTTCCTCGATGTAGGCCATGGCGCGATTCAAATCTTCAAGCTGGCTCACTTCGCACCTCCTTACCCGATCAGAGTACCCATTGAACCACGCCCCTTCCTCTCCGTTCAAGTGCAACTTCGGCACGTCCGGTTCACGCTTCCGCCCCGCCTAAGCCGCGGTCGCTGCGGTTCCGTAGCGTCTCCCAGCGCTTTACTGTTTTGAACTTCTTTTACTGCCGTTTACTGTTTTGTCAAAGAGCAACAAGGTATCGCTACGAAGAGCCCGTCTCGTTCATGGGTGCTCGCGTCTCGCACCGGAAGTACTGGTAGAAGCAGCGCACGAGCAGCACCCCGACCGCTGCAGCACGGTATGCTATAGTCCTTAAAGTTTCATGCGTGCACGGAAGG
>USHF01000212.1 GCA_900554465.1 uncultured Collinsella sp. | reverse complement strand
TCTACACGTAAGGAGTCGTCGGCAGCGTCAGATGTGTATAAGAGACAGGTTCTCCGCAAAGGGCTTGTTCCCGGTCGACGTGTGCGTGTCGCCCATCCATGGCGCCAAGGGCAACGTTGAGTTTTTCCTGTACGGCACGAGGTTTGCCCCTGGCGAGCGCGCCGAAGATGAGCTGCAATCCCAGGTATCGGCTTTGAGCGAGAAAGCGGCAACGCTATGAAGGTCTTTCTGGTTCCCAATTACTACAAGCAAGAGGCGGTCGAGAGCGGCCTGATGCTCGAGCTCTGGCTGACGCGCCAGGGCTACGAGGTTGCATGGGCTGCCGACCAGCGCTCGAAAATTCAGAGCACGCCCGATGTTGACGATGCCGACTTGGTCATCACGCTCGGCGGCGACGGCACACTGCTGCGCGCCGCCCGTATCCTCAATTACCGTGAGATTCCCATTTTGGGGCTTTCCTATGGTCACCTGGGCTTTTTGACGGCGGCCAGTCCCGAGGAACGCGATATTTTGCAGGTTGTGAGCGATGCCCTGTCCGGTGAGCTCCACGTGAGCCGCCGCGCCACCATCGCCGCGGATATCGTCTCGGTGCGCGATGACGGCACGAAGGATGTCGTGCGTTCGTTCGCCCTCAACGACATGGCGCTTACGCGCGGGCCCCTGTCCGATATGGTCGAGTTTGACATCACGGTGTCCGGCCATCATATCGATCGCCTGCGCGGTGACGGTGTCGTCGTGTCGACGGCGACCGGCTCCACCGGCTATGCGTTGAGCGCCGGTGGCCCTATCGTCAGCCCTGATTACACGGGCATGGTTTGCGTGCCGATCGCGCCGCATACCATTCAGGCTCGCGCCTTCTTGACCTCGCCGAGCGATGTCGTCGAAATCTTTATGTCCGATGATCGCCCGAGCGTGCCTGCCATCGCTATCGACGGACAGTTTATTACCTGCGATGGCACGGTCGAGAGCGTGGCTGTTCGTCGCGGTCCCGGCGATGTGCTGCTGCTGGATTACGGCCCCGAGAGCTTCTATAACTCGGTGAGCCGCGTGTTCTATGGAGTGCGCCATGATCGATGAGCTGCAGGTTTCCAACATCGCGCTCATTCGCGAGGCGACGTTGGTTCCGAGTACCGGCTTGACCGTCCTGACCGGCGAGACCGGTGCTGGCAAGACCGCGCTGCTCTCGGCGCTCAAGCTCATTTTGGGCGAGCGCGCGGATTCGTCGACTGTTCGCGAGGGCGAGGCGCTTGCCAGCGTCGAGGCGCGCCTGTTTGACGGCCCGCACGACACGGAGGGTTTTACCGTACAGCGCAGCCTTTCTGCCGAGGGCCGCAGCCGCGTAAAAATTGACGGCCGCATCGCCAGCGTGCGTGAGCTTTCGGAGCGCGTTGGCGTGATGATGGATCTATGCGGCCAGCATGAACATCAGCGCCTGCTCGACCCGGCGCACCATGTTGCCATGGTCGATGCTTGGGCTGGACGCGCGGCGCTTGAGGCACTCGAGAAGTATCGCACCTGCTTTAAGGCTTCGCGTGCCGCCGCCAAGGAGCTTCGCCGTGTGGAGGAAGCCTCGCGTGCGCAGGGGAGTCGCGTCGAGGAAGCGCGTTTTGCCCTTGAGCGTATCGCCGAGGTCGACCCCAAGCCAGCCGAGTACGAGGAACTCGAGGAGCTGCTGCCGCGCTCGGAGCATGCCGAGGTCTTGGTGGCGACGGCCAACGAGGCCCATGCATCGCTTGCTGCCGAAGGGGGAGCGCTCGATGCCGTGAATGGCGCCGTGGCCGAGCTTTCACGCATGGCGACCGTTGACCGCAAGCTAGGTGACATCGCCGATGCCCTTTCGGATGCCTGCATTTCGCTTGAGGATTGCGCCAACGAGTTGCGTGCTTATCGCGATGGCGTTGCGTTTGACCCTCGCGAGCTCGCTCGCATGCGCGAGCGGTATTCCGACCTCAAGGGCCTGCTGCGTCAGTGGGGTCCCACCATGGACGACGTGTTTGCCATGCGCGATCGCTCGAAAGAGCTGTTGTCGCTGGTAGACGATGGCGATGAGCAGATCAAGAAGGCGCGCGAAGCGCTTGGCGCGGCGGAGCGCGGACTGTTCGCCGCCGCCAAGGCGCTTAAGCGCGCACGCAATATGGCAGCCCCGCGTTTTTGTCACGAGGTGGGTCGTCAGATGGCACGTCTGGAAATGGGCAGCGCCGAACTCGTCTGGGAGTCGCGTGATCTTCCCCGCGCCGAGTGGACGTCGGCGGGCCCTTCGAGCTACGAGCTTTTATATCGCAGCGGAGCCGGCCTCACACCGCGCCCTCTGCGCCGCATCGCCTCGGGCGGCGAGCTCAGCCGCGTCATGCTGGCGAGTAAGGTTGTCCTCGGTAATGCAGACGGCGTGGATACGCTTGTGTTCGACGAGGTCGATGCCGGTGTCGGCGGCTCTACGGCTCGTGCTCTTGCTGGTGTGCTGGCCGATCTTGCCGCCACGCATCAGGTTATCGTTGTAACCCACCTGGCGCAGGTCGCCGTCATGGCCGACAAACACTACGTGGTGAGCAAGGAACCCGGCGACGTTCCTCAGACGCATCTGGATGAGGTGACTGGGGACGCCCGTACCGCAGAGATCGCTCGCATGCTGAGCGGCGATCAGTCTGAGGCAAGCTTGGCCCACGCAAAGCAGATGCTCGAAGAAGCTCGAGGCTAGAACGAACCAGCGGCGTTGGCAGGATAAAAAATCGGTGATTGTTGTCCTGTCGCTCGTTTGTCTTGCCCTGTCTCTTATACACATCTCCGAGCCCACGAGACATG
>USHF01000211.1 GCA_900554465.1 uncultured Collinsella sp. | reverse complement strand
CGTGGGCTCGGAGATGTGTATAAGAGACAGGACGAGGCCGCCGCGGACGACGATGATGGCCAGAAGCCTGTTGGCAAGCCGACTCAGTATTACACCTACACACCCGCCCAGACCTCCGAGGAGTCCTGTGATGAGTAGCGAAGCAACCTGCCCCATTACGCTGACCGTTGCCGGTGACCCACGTCTGGCGCGCCTGGTGCGTATGACGGCCGCCAACGTTGGCGCGCTGTGCTCTATGTCCGTCGATCGCATCGAGGACATCCGTATGGCTGCCGAGGAAGCCTTCATCTTTGGCTGCACGGCGGTTGATTCCGATGACATTACGATCAGGTTCGATGTCGACGAGTCTCACGTTGGCATGACCTTTACCTTTGGTGATCAGGCAACTGTCGACGAAGATGACCAGGCTGCCGTATATGCCGAGCTCATTTTGGCGAGCGTGTGCGATTCCTACGAAAAGACTTCGGCGCCCCTGACGCTTTCCCTCGACCTCAAGGCGGATATCTAATATGACCGAACGTTCCCGGAGCGGTAAGACCGCTTGGGACAAGGAGAAAACCCGCGAGCTGTTTCGTCGCTATAAAGAGACCGGTGATCCGGATGCTCGCGAGCAGCTCGTCATGTCCCATATGAACCTGGTAAGGTTTCTTGCCAACAAATTTAAGAATCGCGGTGAGCCGCTCGACGACCTGATGCAGGTTGGCTATCTGGGCCTGCTCAAGGCGATTGATCGTTTTGACCCCGAGCGTGGTCTCGAGTTCACCACGTTTGCCACGCCCACCATTCTGGGCGAGATTAAGCGCCACTTCCGCGACAAGGGCTGGAGCGTGCGCGTGCCGCGCCGTCTGCAGGAGCTCTCGGCTAAGGTCAACCAGGCCACCGACAAGCTTACCAACGAGTTGCAGCGCTCGCCCAAGGTTGAGGAAATCGCCGAGTACCTGGGCGTGACCGTCGACGAGGTGCTCGAAGCTATGGAATCGTCCTCGGCCTACACCTCGGTGCCCATCGAGGCCCCCGGTGCGTCCGATTCCGACGATGCGCCTTCGATTCTCGACCGCTATGCCGATGATGACAACGAGCTCGACTTTACCGATGACCGCCTGGTGATCGAGGAGGCCATTCGCGATTTCTCGCCGCGCGAGCGTGAGGTTATCGAGCTGCGCTTTGTGAAGGGCATGACCCAGATTGAGATTGCCAAGAAGCTGGGCATCTCGCAGGTGCAGGTCTCGCGCCTGCTTCGTCGTATCCTTAAGAAGATTCAAGACAAGATTGACCCCGACGGAGTGATGGTTCGTTCATGAATGAGCACCCCCAACAATCCGACCGCATACTGCGCGATACCCGCATTCTGACGCTTCGCATTTGGGCCGTCGTCGGTTGCATCGTTATCGCCGCTGTCATCTTTAACCTTATGGGCATCCTGGCGCCGGTTATCGAGTTTCTCGCTGTCGGTTCTATCATTGCTTTTGTGATGTCGCCGATCACTAACTGGCTCGAGCATCACGGCGTCGGTCGTGGCATCGGTTCGCTTGTCGCGCTCATCGTGGTTGTGGCGGTACTCGTCGGCGTCGTCTGCATCCTGTCGCCGATTCTGTTCGGCCAGATTATGGAAGTCCTGAGCCGTCTGCCCGCGCAGCTTCGCGTTGCGGGCGGCGACCTCAATGAGATGATCTCACACGCCAAGACGCTCAACAACACGCCGCTCAAGGAGTATCTGGACGACAATCTTTCTTCGCTGGTTACCGTGGCGTCGAAGTATGTCTCGCAAATCGCTGCCGAGCTCGGTCGCGGTGTATTTCCGCTCATTACCAACACGGCCTCGCAGCTGTTCGTCATCTTCCTGGGCCTGGTGCTTGCCTATTGGATGGCCTGCGACTACCCTCGCATGCACCACGAGATCTGCACTATTATCGGACAGGAAAAGGAGACCTCGTACCGCTTTATGGTCGCCATTCTGTCGCGCTCAGTGGGCGGCTACATGCGCGGTATGGTCGTGACGTCCATCTGCGGCGGTTTTCTCGCCTTTATCGGTTTTATGATCATCGGTCATCCGTATGCGGCGCTTATGGCCATCTTTACCGGTATCATGCATTTGGTTCCGGTCGTAGGCCCCTGGGTGAGCGCTGCAATCGCGACAGTGCTCGGTTTCATGTTCAGCCCCATGTTGGCGTTATGGACGCTCATCGTGACGATGGTCGCGCAAAACGTCACCGATAACGTGATTTCGCCTAAGGTTATGCAGAGCTCGGTGCAGGTGCATCCCATCATGAGCCTCACGGCGCTCGTTATTGGTTCGGCGCTCATGGGTCCCATTGGCATGATCATTGCCATTCCGCTGTGCGCAGCCCTTAAGGGCATTTTCGTCTACTACTTTGAGAATGAGACCGGCCGCCAGCTTGTGGCATACGACGGCGCCGTGTTTAAGGGCACGCCGTATCGCGATGCCGAGGGCAATCCGGTCGCCGCCTATGACGCGCTTGGAGACGATACATTCATTTACGAGTCCGAGCTCATCGGCAACGAGACTGCGCCCGAGGCCCAGGCAATGCCCAAGCCCGAGCTCGAGAATCCCTGGATCAAGCTCTCGGGCCTGCAGCCCGATGCGACGGGTTTCTTCAAGAACCCCTTCGCCAAGGATGACGATTCCGATACGGACGACGACACCAAAACCGGCATCGACGGCTCCATGGATGATTCGGATTCCAAATAGGCCCTGTTAGTTGATCTACTTCTTTGCCGGTGTCGTATACGAAACCGCTATACCCGCGGCAATTGCCATGAGACAGCTCGCGATGAATCCGAACTCATACTTCAAAACGTTTGTTG
>USHF01000210.1 GCA_900554465.1 uncultured Collinsella sp. | reverse complement strand
CTCGTGAACCTCATCGGTCGCGGTGGCAACGTCGGCAACGAGCGCAGCCAGGCGACGCGGGCTCGAGATCACGCGGACCTCGCCGTGGGCCAGACCGGCCTCGTCGAGACCCTTGGCGATCATGGTACCAAGCTGCTTGACGGCATTGTTCAGCGGTGCAGAGGGCATTTCCTCCGTACCGATCTCAAACAGGAAATCCTTAGCGTCTGCCATGGCTTACGCCACCTCGCCTTCCTGGTCGGCATTCTCGTTGACTCCGGCGACCTCGGCCATGTAGGCCTCGCAGCACGCCTTGGCGACGGCGCGGACGCGCAGGATGTAGTTGGCACGCTCGACCGCGGACAGGGCGCCGCGGGCATCGAGCAGGTTGAAGGCGTGGCTGCACTTCATGACACAGTCGTACGCCGGCAACGGCAGCTTGCGCTCCAGGCAGGAATGGCACTCGGCCTCGTAGTCGTCAAACTTCTGACGCATCATCTCGACGTTGGCGACCTCAAAGTTATAGGCACTGAACTCGCGCTCGTTCTCGAGGAACACGTCGCCGTAGGTCATGGGCGTGCCGTCGGGCAGATAGCTCCACACCAGATCGTAGACCGAGTTGACGCCCTGAGCGTACATGGCGATACGCTCCAGGCCATAGGTGATCTCGACGGGCACGGGGTCGACCTCGATACCGCCCACCTGCTGGAAGTACGTGAACTGCGTGACCTCCATGCCGTTGAGCCAGACCTCCCAGCCAAGGCCCCAGGCGCCCAGCGTCGGGCTCTCCCAGTCGTCCTCGACAAAACGGACGTCATGGTCGTTGGGGTCCAGGCCAATGGCAGCAAGAGACCCCAGGTAAAGCTCCTGAGCATTAACCGGAGAGGGCTTAATGAGCACCTGGAACTGATAGTAGTGCTGCATGCGGTTAGGGTTCTCGCCGTAGCGGCCGTCGGCGGGACGGCGGCAGGGCTGCGCATAGCAGGTGCGCCATTCGGCGGGACCGAGCGAGCGCAGCGTGGTCGCGGTATGGAAGGTACCGGCACCGACCTCGGAGTCATAGGGCTGCATAATGACGCAGCCCTGCTCGCCCCAGTACTGCTGGAGGCGCAGGATGATGTCTTGGAAGGAAAGCGATGAAGCGTTCATGCCTCTAATATCCCCTCGTCGAAACGATTACACGGTTAGGTACTGTACTATAGCGGTTTTTAGTCGATAGCGCCGATGCGGTTGAGCGGCCAGTAGCGCACAAGCGCCACAGCGATCAAATCAGAGCGATCGACGGGACCAAAGTAGCGCGAGTCGGCAGAGTTTTCGCGGTTGTCGCCCATCACCCACACGCACCCGTCGGGAACGGTGTAGGGATAACTCACCTGGGCGCCAGGCGCTTGGACCGAAAGCGGCCAGCTCATGCCCGTCGTATAGTCCTCATCGAGCGCTTGGCCGTCAACGACCACCTTGCCGTCCTGCAGGTCGACCGTCTGGCCGGCCGTGGCAATAACACGCTTGACAAGAACATCATGCTCGGAAGTGACATCGGGGTTGTGGAACACCACGATATCACCCTGTTTGACGGGCTGACCGAGCTCGAGGCTCACCTTTTGTGCCAGGATCTGGTCGCCAATCTCGATCGTGTCCTCCATGGAGCCGGTGGGTACCACAAAGGGCTCGACCACAAAGGTGCGGATCAGGAAGGTGGCCACGAGCGCGATCGCGATGACCGCGACCCACTCAAAAGCGCCCCTCAACGCGGAATGCTGCGATGGAACCATTCTCACTCCTCGCTCTGCGAATACGAAGCGTCCAGAATCTCCTGCGCGTATGCGCGCTCCTGGGGCGTAAGCCGTGCCGTCTCGATCAGGTCGGGACGCCAGCGGCAGGTGCGCTCGATGGCATTCTTACGGCGCCAGGCGTCAACCTTGGCATGGTCACCGCTCACGAGCACCGGCGGCACGCCCTCGCCGTTGAATTCAGCAGGGCGAGTGTACTGCGCATACTCGAGCAGGCCTCCGTCCTCGGCGGTCGAGAACGACTCGTCGACGTTGCTCATCTCGTCACCAAGGGCGCCGGGAATCAGGCGTACGACGGCATCGGCAACGACCATAGCGGGAAGCTCGCCGCCCGTGAGCACGTAATCGCCGATCGACAGGCGCTCGTCGGCATACGCATAGGCACGCTCGTCGACACCCTCGTAACGGCTGCACACAAACAGCAAGCGCTCGCTTTTGAGCAGGCGCTCGGCCACATGCTGTGTAAAGGGCTCGCCACAGGGGGTAAAAAACACCACGGTGGGCTTAGGACCCTCGGAGCTAATAGCCTCGATGGCCTCGACAATAGGCTCGACCTTCATGAGCATGCCCTGCCCGCCGCCGTACGGCTCGTCATCGACGGTACGATGGCGGTCGTGCGTCCAGTCGCGCAGGTTATACGCCTTAAAATCAAAAAGGCCGGCCTTGCGGGCGCGGCCCAAAATCGATGTGGACATGACGGGCTCAAACATCTCGGGAAAGACCGAAAGGGTCTCAATCAGCATGTTGTCCTCCCTACTTGTCCATATCGATCAGGCCGTCCATAACGTGGACGGAAATTGTTCCTGTGTCGGGAAGATCGAGCACAACCTGCTCGATCACGGGAATCAGTACCTCGCCGTACCGATCACCCTCGACAACCCAAACATCGTTAGCGGGCGTCGACATGATCTCGACGATCGTGCCGAGTGAACCGAAGCGCTCGTCGACCACCTCGCGACCCATCAGGTCGGTATAGGCGGCGTCGAGTGAATCGAGCTCAAAATCGTCACGATTTGCCAACACATAGCATCTGTCTCTTATACACATCTCCGAGCCCAC
>USHF01000209.1 GCA_900554465.1 uncultured Collinsella sp. | reverse complement strand
GGAGTCGTCGGCAGCGTCAGATGTGTATAAGAGACAGGCTTTAAGTATTCCGCGCATGCAAAGCGCCAGGCGCTCGACGATATCGACCTGCACATTAAGAGCGGCGAAACCATCGGCATCATCGGCGGTACCGGCTCGGCCAAGTCCACGCTCGTTAACCTCATCGCCCGCCTGTACGACGCCACCGAGGGCACCGTGCGCGTGGGCGGCATGGACGTGCGCGACTACGACTTGGACGCCCTGCGCCACCAGGTGGCCATGGTGCTGCAGAAAAACGTACTGTTTAGCGGCACCATTGCCGAAAACCTGCGCTGGGGCGACCCGAACGCCACCGACGAGGAAGTCCGCGAGGCGGCACATCTGGCCTGCGCCGATGAGTTTGTCGATGGCTTCCCCAAGGGCTATGACACCTGGATCGAACAGGGCGGCTCCAATGTTTCCGGCGGTCAGAAGCAGCGCCTGTGCATTGCGCGCGCCCTGCTGCGTCGCCCCAAGATCTTGATCCTGGACGACTCCACCAGCGCCGTCGACACCAAGACCGACGCCAAGATTCGCGCAGGGTTGGCAAGCTATCTGCCCAACACGACCAAGCTCATCATCGCCCAGCGCATCAGCTCCGTGCAGGACGCAGACCGCATCATCGTCATGGAGGGCGGCCGCATCGCGCAGATCGGTAACCACGACGAGCTGCTTAAGACGAGCGAGATCTACCGCGAGACTTTTACCTCGCAAAACAAGATGTCTGCCGAGGGCGAAGGGGCCGTCGAGGCCGACACCGAGGCATCCGTAACGCAAGCTCAGACCCAGGAAGGAGGCGAGGCACATGAGTAAGGCAACGACCGCTGAGCGCGCGCTCAACCGCAAGGGTGGCACCATGTCGCGCCTCATCAAGACGCTCTTTGGCTTCTACCCCGTGCTTTTGCCCCTCGTCGTCGTCGGCGTGGTACTCTGCGCCATCATCAACTCCATCGGCGCGACCTTCCTTCAGAGCGCTCTGCAGATTATTAGCGAATCGTGGCAGTCGGGCGATTGGGAAGCCGCACAGCCCAAGATCGCACAGCTCGTGACCACCCTCGCCTGCATCTACGGCGTCGGCATCCTGTCCTCGCTGTTCTGGAACCGCGCCATGGCCATCGTCACGCAGGGCTCGCTCGAGAAGCTGCGCGAGAAGATGTTCAACCGCATGCAGGACCTGCCAATTCGCTACTTCGACACGCACCAGCGCGGCGACATCATGAGCCACTACACCAACGACATCGACACGCTGCGCCAGATGATCAGTCAGTCGCTGCCCAACCTGCTCATGACGACCATCGTCATCGTCACGGTGTTCTTTATCATGCTGTACTACAGCGTGTGGATGTGCCTGGTCATTGTGGCCGGCGTCGCCTTTATGACCTTTATGACCAAGCTGCTCGGCTCCAACTCCGCGCGTTTCTTTATTGCGCAGCAGACCGAGCTCGGCGTGGTCGAGGGCCATATCGAGGAAGTCATGAACGGCCAGAAGGTCGTCAAGGCATTCTGCCACGAGTCTGCCGCCGAGGCCGATTTTGACGAGCGCAACGAAAAGCTCTTCGAGGTTTCCCAGAAGGCCAACATGTACGCCAACATCCTCATGCCCATCCTTATGAACCTGGGCAACCTGCTCTATGTGCTGGTGGCCCTTGCCGGCGGCATTTTCCTGGCGCTGGGCGTGCCCAACCTGAGCATCTCGGGCATGGCGCTGTCCATCGCCGTCGTGGTGCCGTTCCTCAACATGACCAAGCAGTTCTGCGGACAGATCGGCCAGATCTCGCAGCAGATCAACGCCGTAGTCATGGGCCTCGCCGGCGCCGACCGCATCTTTGAGCTTATCGACGAGAAGCCCGAGGCCGACGAAGGCTATGTGACGCTCGTCAACGCGCAGGTGAACCCCGACACCTGGGAGTTCGAGGAGGCCGACCACCACACCGGCATGTGGGCATGGAAACATCCGCACCGCGCAACCGGCGAGATCGAGTACGTACCGCTGCGCGGCGACCTGGTCATGGACAACGTCGACTTTGGCTACACGCCCGACCACGAGGTGCTGCACGGCGTGTCCGTGTTTGCCAAGCCGGGCCAGAAGGTCGCGTTTGTCGGCGCCACCGGTGCCGGCAAGACGACCATCACCAACCTCATCAACCGCTTCTATGACATCGCCGATGGCAAGATCCGCTACGACGGCATCAACGTCAACAAGATCCGCAAGGCCGATCTGCGCCGCTCGCTGGGCGTCGTGTTGCAGGACGTGAACCTGTTCACCGGCACCGTGATGGATAACATCCGCTACGGCAACCTGGATGCCACCGACGAGGAGTGCATCGCGGCTGCCAAGCTCGCGGGCGCTGACGACTTTATCACCCGCCTGCCCGACGGCTACGACACCATGCTCACCGGTAACGGCGCGCAGCTGTCGCAGGGCCAGCGCCAGCTGATTTCGATCGCACGCGCCGCCGTCGCCGATCCGCCGGCAATGATTCTGGACGAGGCCACATCGAGCATCGACACCCGCACCGAGGCTATCGTGCAAGCGGGTATGGACAAGCTCATGGAGGGCCGCACGACGTTTGTCATCGCACACCGCCTGTCCACCGTGCGCAACTCCGACGCGATCATCTGTCTGGACCACGGCCGCATCATCGAGCGCGGCAACCACGACGAGCTGATCGCCAAGCGCGGATATTACTATCAGCTCTATACCGGAGCGTTTGAGCTGGAGTAGGACCGGTTACTGACGGAGGGTGCCCCGGGGGCGGCGGGGTATTTCCTCCGTGCTCAAACATTCTCGCTACGCTGCGAAACTGCGCGCGGAGGAAATACCCCGCCGCCCCCGGGGCACCCTCCTACGCGCAATCAGCCCGTCATTTAGAACCTGTCTCTTATACACATCTCCG
>USHF01000208.1 GCA_900554465.1 uncultured Collinsella sp. | reverse complement strand
CTGGCGGGTTTGCAGCGTCGAGCCGTTACGCGGTTTGGTAAAACCGCGTAACTAGTTAGCCACCAAGATATGCTTTACGCACGTTATCGTCGTGCAGGAGCTCTTGGCCGGTGCCGGTCATGGTGATCTTGCCGGTCTCGAGCACGTAGCCACGCGTGGCGATCGAGAGCGCCATCTGCGCGTTCTGCTCGACCAGAAGCACCGTGGTGCCGGCCTTGTGCAGGTCCTCGACAATCTGGAAGATCTGCTCAATCAGAATCGGCGCCAGGCCCATGGAAGGCTCGTCGAGCATGAGCAGTTTGGGGTTACTCATAAGGGCGCGCCCCATAACGAGCATCTGCTGCTCGCCGCCTGAAAGGGTGCCGGCGACCTGGCGACGACGTTCCTTCAGGCGCGGGAACTGCTCGTAGACGCGCTCCAGGCCCGGAGCCACCGTGGACTTGGGCTGCGTATAGGCACCCATCTCCAGGTTCTCCTCGACCGTCATCTGCAAAAAGGCGCGACGTCCCTCGGGAACCTGAGCCAGGCCCTTACCAACCAGCTTATCAGCGGGCGTATGGGTAATGTCCTCGCCCATAAACTTGATGGAGCCGGTCTTAGAGCGCAGCAGGCCCGAGACGGTCTTAAGCGTCGTGGACTTGCCAGCACCGTTGGCACCAATCAGGGCCACGATCTCGCCCTCGTTGACGTTAAAGGAGATGTCCTTGATGGCGTGGATGGCGCCGTACCAGACGTTGATGTTGTAGACGGAAAGCATCGGCTCTGCCATTTAGTTCTCCCCCTTATCCTGCTTGCCCAGATACGCCTCGATAACAGCGTCGTTGTTCTGGATTTCCTCTGCCGTGCCCTTGGCGATGACCTTACCAAAGTTGAGTACGCAGATACCCTCGCAAATATTCATGACGAGCGACATGTCGTGCTCGATAAGCATGATGGCGATGCCAAAGGTGTCGCGAATCTTAACGATGTTCTCCATGAGCTCCGCGGTCTCGGACGGGTTCATGCCGGCGGCAGGCTCGTCGAGCAGCAGCAGCTTGGGGTTGGTGGCAAGCGCGCGGACGATCTCCAGGCGGCGCTGAGCGCCGTAAGGCAGCGAGCCGGCCTGTTCGTTTGCCAGATGCTCCATATCAAAGATGGAGAGCAGCTCCATGGCACGCTCATGGGCGGCCTTCTCGTGCTTCCAGTACGTCGGCAGGCGCAGCACGCCCTCAAAACCGGAATAGCGCTCCTGGTTGTGCAGACCGACCTTGACGTTGTCCTCCACCGTCATGGTGTTGAACAGGCGGATGTTCTGGAACGTACGGGCAATGCCCATGCGGTTGACCTGGTAGACCGACTTGCCCGAGGTGTCCTCACCGTCGAGCAGGATGGTGCCGTGCGTGGGCTGATACACCTTGGTGAGCAGGTTGAAGACCGTGGTCTTTCCGGCACCGTTGGGGCCGATCAGACCGGCGATCTCGGTCTTGCCGATAGTCAGGCTAAAGTCGTCGACTGCCTTAAGGCCACCGAACTCAATGCCCAGGTGGATGCACTCGAGTGCCGGGCGCTGGCCCAGATCGCGATCGGGAACGATGGCGCCAGAAGGATACGGGACCATCTTACCCTTGTTGAACTCAAATTTACTGGGCATCGGCTGCCACCTCCTTCTTGGAAGCAAAGCGGTCCTTAATGCGTGCGAAGAACGCCTTGAGCTGCGGGTTGTTGGTAAAGATCATGACCAGGATCAACACGATGGCGTAGATGAGCATGCGGTAGTCCGAGAACTGACGGAGCAGCTCGGGAAGCACCGTGAGCAACGCCGCCGCGATGACGGAACCGCGCATGTTGCCCAGGCCGCCCAGGACCACGAACACCAGAATGAGGATCGACGTGTTGAAGTCGAACTTGGTGGCGGAGAGCTGCGAGAAGTTACCGCCGAAGAGAGCTCCGGCAGCACCGGCGAGGGCAGCGGAAACCACGAAGGCGATCATGCGGTACTCGGTGACGGAGATGCCTACGGACTCGGCTGCAATCTTGTTATCGCGCACGGCCATGATGGCACGGCCGGTACGGCTGCGAACCAGGTTGAGTACAATCACGAGCGCGACCATAACCAGGATGGCGCCGGCAAGGAAGGTCGAATAGGTCGACACGCCCGATGCGCCCTGGGCACCCTTGATGATGGCGGTGCCGTCCTCAAGCAGGTGCAGGTCGTCGATCGTAGAGTTGCCCGTGATGTTAAAGATCACGTGCAGACCGCGGGAATCGACGCCCACAATGAGGCAGGTGACGATCTCTTTGATGATCTCGCCAAAGGCCAGCGTCACGATAGCCAGGTAATCGCCGCTCAGGCGAAGGACCGGGATGCCGATCAAGAAGCCCAGGATGGCGGCAGCGATAGCGCCGACCACAATGCTGATGATCAGGCGCATCGGATCGGACGGAACGGCGCTCTCCAGCGCGACGGCGGTAACGATGCCCGTATAGGCGCCGACACTCATAAAGCCCGCGTGGCCCAGCGACAAGTCGCCCGCAATACCGACGACGAGGTTGAGCGAGATGGCCATAACGATGTAGGCCGTGATGGGAACCAGCTGACCGGCGATCATGCGCGGGATCATATGGTTGGACTGCATAAAGAACACGATGGCGAATGCCACGATGCACATGGCGTACGTGACAAAGTCGTGACGCGTCTGCTTGTCTTTAAGGAACTTCATAACGCTCACCTACACCTTCTCGGGGACGTACTTGCCCAAGAGGCCGGCAGGCTTGACGAGCAGGACGATAATCAAAACACCAAAGACGATGGAGTTGGCAAGGCTCGTGGAAATGTAAGCCTGAGCCATCGCCTCGATGATGCCGATGAGAATACCGCCGACAAAGGCACCGGGGATGGAGCCGATGCCGCCGAAAACGGCAGCGTCGAAGGCCTTGA
>USHF01000207.1 GCA_900554465.1 uncultured Collinsella sp. | reverse complement strand
CTTGGCGATGGTCTCGACGGCGATGGAAGAGGCCACCTCGCCGGCGGCGTGACCGCCCATGCCGTCGCATACGCAAAAGAGCGGCGACTGCACCAGGTAGGAATCCTCATTGTGCGGGCGCACGCAGCCAACGTCGGAGCGGGCGCCCCACATGAGTTGCGTGGTGGTGCCGGCATCATAGGTCGAGTCGGTCTCGATGCGCTCCTCGGTCAGGGGCTCAAAGCTCATGGTCGAGCCGGGGTCTTTGAGCTTGGCCTCAACGGCGGCTACGTCGATCTCGGCTGTGTCACCGGGAGAGACGGTGTCGGTCTCGGCGTTTGATTCGGAATCGCCGGTGTCCGGGGAGTCGGGCTCCTCGGACACGCGGGCGGTCGACTCGTCGTCTTGCGGGCTGACGTCTATAGGCTCGGGCGCCGGCGTAGACGTGGGCGCAACCTCGGATGCCGGGGCTATGGGAAACGCCGGCGCGGCGGGTTCGGGTGCCGCAAACACCGCAGCGCTCTCGTTGATTGCCGCGGCGACGGGCTCTGCAAAGTGAGCCGGCGCCGGGGTTGCTTCGGGCGCTGTGGGCTGTTCCGCAGCATGTGCGCCGATGGGCGCCGCTACGGCATCCTCTTCGCCCTCGTTATCGGCGAGATCCGAAATATCATGCGTTACATGCGAAAGAGGCAGGGAGAACACGGTGTCCTCGGGCTCCACGGGTGTGGAGTCCGCCGGAGCGGCGTGGGCCGGTGCAGCTACGGCGGCAGCCGGTGCCTCGGTCATGGTTGCGGACTTGTTCTCCTCGTCGATCATCGACGGTTCACCTTCATGACCACGTCGCCAATCTGGACTTCGTCGCCCTCGCGCAGCGTTGCGGGCTCCACAAGCTGGCGGCCGTTGACGAGCGTGCCGTTAAGCGAGTTGAGGTCCTCGATGATGAGCGCCGGGCCCTGCAGCGAAAAGCGCGCATGCGAGGCCGAGACGAATGGTTCGTTGATGCAGATGTCCGAAGATGGCGAGCGACCGACGATGACGGGGCCGAGCATGTCTACGTGGATGCCGCGGATACCGCGCGGGCCCTTGTCCACATCGATCGTCCAGATAGCCGAGTCGCGGCGCTGTCCGCGCACAAGTCCCACGCCGGTCTTCATGACGGCGAACAGGAAGATATAGAGCAGGGCGACCAGGACGATGCGGCCTGCAAAAAGGACGATATCGATGTTCATAAGCGACTATCCCCTAAATTCAAAGGTGGTCAGGCCAAACGTCAGCAGATCGCCGTTGCGCAGCGGGCAGCGCGTAATGCGGCGGTTGTTGACGAGTGTGCCGTTGGTGGAATTGAGGTCCTCGATCGACCAATCCGAGCCCGTAAAGGTGAGCTGGGCGTGGCGGCGCGACACGTTGGGGTCGCGCAGGGCAATATCGGAAACTGAGCGCTCGCGACCGATGGTCACCTGTGCGGAGGTGATGCTATGGCTCTCGCCGCTCACGACGTCGACGAGCTGGGCGAGCGGGCGCTGCGGGGCGCGAGTGCTCGCCATGTTGGAGGCGATGCCGGCTGCGGCGCCTAGGCCCACGGCGGCACCGGTCGCGGCGGCTCCGCCCATGCCGGCAAGCGCGTCGCGCGAGACGGTCTGCGGCACCGGGATGGGTGCGGCGGCGCGAGGCGTCGGCTGCTGCTGGGGCATGGCGGCGGGGCGCTGCTGCTGCGGGGCAGCAAACTGCTGCTGGCCGGCGCGCGGGGCGCTGGCGGCACGGCTTGCCGCGGAGTTGTTTTGGCCCAGACCGTTTTGATAGGCGCGCTCTTCTTCGTACAGGCGGCCGAGCGTGGGGGCATCGACGTTCTCGGCAAAGACCGAGAACTTGCCGGCGCGCAGCTGCGGATCGATCATAAAGCGCACGAGGGGCTCGCCGACAAAGACATAACGGCGCTTTTCGGCCTGCGCCTTCACGAACTCGCGGACCTCGCGCGAAAGCTCGGGGTAGAACGGGGCGAGCATGGGGTCGTCGTCGGCGGCGATCAGGATGGTATAGAGTGCCGGCGCCGTGTTGACGCCATTGATCACCAGAGTCTGATCCTCCATGTCGCGAGCGGCCTGCTTGGCAAGCTTCTTAAAGGAGAACGGGGCACGGGTGGCACCGAAGATGCCGGCCACGTGGTCCTCGAAGATGTTCAGGAAGTTCACGAAAGATCACTCTCCGTATAGGTTCTTTGGTATCCGAGCAAATATAGGCATATCCCAACGATTATAGAGGATAGGGTTCCCGCAACCGCCGCCTTGGCGACGACCGCGGCTGCAAGGCTGGCAATTTCCATATGGTGTGCAAGACAGGACGCCGCTGCGCAGCCGATGCCGGCGACAGCGATGGCGGCGATTGCGGCAAGGTTTGAGCCCTGATCGGCACGCTTGGCATGGGCATTGAGCAGCGCAGATGACGCCGCGGCAGTTGCCGCTACCAGCACAAAGGCAGCCCAAAGGAGTGGGTCTCCCAGCGCTGCGGCAACGTTACCGAGCCCCAGCACGCCTCCGGCTGAAAGCGCGACCGTGGCCAGACGGGCAAAAAGTGCGCCCATGCCCGTTGCCGCGGCGGCGCTTGCCGGGCCGAGCCAAAATGACGCGACGCCGGCGGCGACCCCAGCTGCCAGGAAGGTATTGCCGGTCAGACAGCCAAGCGCAAGCGCGCAGGTGAGTGCGGCGCTCGCGGCAGCCTCGGTGCGACCCCAGGCGATCCACCAACCGGACATGGCAGCGGCAAAGATCACCGCGACGGGCAACATCGACAGGATGCCCTGCGCCTGCATGGTGGCGTTGGCCATGAGCACCAAAAAGCCCACAGCCGAGATGGCCGAGCCAATCTGGGGGGCCAGGCCAGCCGCCGCTCCGATCGCGATGGCCGCAATGACCAGGCCGGGAACTGTCTCTTATACACATCTCCGAGCC
>USHF01000206.1 GCA_900554465.1 uncultured Collinsella sp. | reverse complement strand
CGAGATCTGCGCATGTCTCGTGGGCTCGGAGATGTGTATAAGAGACAGGGCAAGCGCTCCTGATTTTTTTGCCGGGCCTTGCCGCTTTTCTGCCGCCCTGCACGCGTTCTACACCGTTCGCCGAGTTGCTATAGCCTTTTTACGTGGCGTGGAATATACTTTCATTAACACGTTGACTCGTGAAAGGAACATTCATGATTTACACGCTCACTGCAAATCCCGCCATTGACTACAATATCTCCTGCGACGGCCTGTCCGCCAATACCGTTACGCGCACCCGCAACGCGGTCTACACCCCCAACGGCAAGGGTCTCAACGTCTCGTTTACGCTCGACCACTACGGCGTCGACACCACGATCCTGGGCTTCTTCGCCGGCTTCTCGGGCGAGTTCATCGTTAAGGGCGCCGAAGCCCTGGGCGTGCCCGTCAAGCCCGTGTGGACTGACGGCATCACGCGTGTCAACGTTTTCCTCAACGCCGGTCCCGACACCGAGTACAACATGGTTAATGCCGGTGCCGCCATTAACGAAGCCAACGAGCAGGAGATGTTTGAGCTTATTGATTCACTCGACGACATGACCTGCCTGGTTATCAGCGGCTCGCTGCCCCCCAACACCTCCGAGGGTTTCCTGGCCGAGGTCCTGCGCCGCGTCAAGGCCAAGGGCGCCGAGTTCGTGCTCGACATCTCGAGCCATCAGCTGGCCGACCTCATTGCCATGGAGCCGTTGCTCATTAAGCCCAACGACGACGAGCTACTCGACATCTTTGGCATCAAGGTGAGCGGTGGCGACGACGAGTCCGTCAAGGGCGCTATGGCCGAGCTCCATGCCAAGGGCGCCAAGAATGTGTTGCTGACCCTCGGCGGCGCCGGTGCCTATTTCTCTAACGGCGAGCACATTTGGTTTGCGAACCGCACCTTTGAGGTTAAGCTGCTGTCGACCGTCTGCGCCGGCGATTCCTCGCTCGCTGCCTTCCTGTCCGTGTGGCACGATGCTCCCGAGCGCGTTGAGGACGCCCTGCGCCTCTCGATGGCCACCGGCGCCAACGTGGTCGAGTGCCCGGGTCTGGGCGACTTTGCCAAGGTGGACGAATACAAGAAGAACATCGAAGTTCGCCAGGTCTGCTAGTTTCGGCACCTCGCCTGAATAGTTCGATTAATTCGCATCCGTCTTAAACCAGGACGGATGCGTTTTTGTTTATCGGACTTGCGTGTGCAGTAGAGGCTGTTTCTTGCTAGACTTCTTGCAGATGCAATCGATAGCCAATTTGATAGTCGCAGGAGGCCATAGGCATGTGCAATGTTTCGCTTAACGGTACGCAGCCGACCGATGCCTCCATCCGTGTCCTGCGCGCGCTCGAGGCAGCCGGACTTGAGGCTTGGTACGTAGGCGGTTGGGTGCGTGATGCCCTGATGGGGCGCCCCAGCCACGATGTTGACATGTGCTGCAGGGGCCTGTGGCAGGAGTCCAAAGCGGCGCTCGAGGCGGCTGATATTGCCGTGGTCGAGTCTGGCATTAAATTTGGCGGCATCACGGCCATTTGCGACGGCGAGCGTATTGAGGTCACCACCTACCGCCTAGACGGCTTTTACACCGATGGTCGCCATCCCCAGAGTGTGGAGCGTGCGGCGTCGCTTGAGGACGATCTGGCGCGCCGCGACTTTACCGTCAATGCCATGGCGTGGCATCCCGAGCGCGGTCTTGTCGACCGCTACGATGGTCAGGGCGACCTGAAGCGCAAGCTCATCCGCGCCGTTGGAGATCCCAAGCGTCGTTTTAACGAGGACGCGCTTCGCATGCTGCGCGCGGTGCGTTTTGCCTGCCGTCTGGATTTTATGATCGAGCCTAAGACTAAACAGGCGCTTGCCGAGTGCGCGCCGCTGCTCGATGCTGTGGCGCGCGAGCGCGTGGGCATTGAGCTCGAGGGTATCCTTTCGACCGGCCATGGGGGAGACGCGATGCTGCGCTACCCCGAGCTTGTTTGCGCCGCCGTGCCCGAGCTCGCGTCCGCTCGCGGGTTTGATCAACGCAGCGTCTATCATGCGTTTAACGTCTACGAGCATATCGCCCGCGTGCTGACGGTGGCAGGGGAGCTGGCGCTGTGCGACGGCGTCGCGCCCTCGTCGAGCCTTATGTGGGCGGCGTTTTTGCACGACGTTTCCAAACCCGAGTGCTTTACGGTCGATCACGACGGCAGCGGCCACTTCTACGGTCATCCCGAGCTCGGCGCCAAGAAGGCGCGTGTCATCATGGATCGCCTGGCGCTCTCGCACGATTTGGTGCGCGATGTGTGCCTGCTGATCAAATACCATGACAAGCCGCTGCGCCCCGAGCGCTCCTGCCTGCTCAATATGATGCGCGCGCTTTCGGGCGAGGGTGTCGATACGCCGCGTCTGATGGACGAGCTCATGGACCTTAAGCGTGCCGACACGCTCGGCAAGGCGCCCTCGTGCTTCTATTACGTCGAGACGATCGAGGAGATGCGTACGCTCGCCCACGATCTGCTGCAGGCGGGGGAGCCCTATACACTCAAGATGCTTGCCATCAATGGTGGCGACCTGATCCGCGCCGGCGTCAAGCCGGGGCCGGAGCTGGGACAGCTTCTCAACGCTGCCCTCGACGCCGTGATCGAGGACAACATCCCCAACAACCGCGAAGCCCTCCTGACTCATCTCCACCTAGGGTAGCTAAAATAGCCCCGTTCCAAATTTACTACCTTGTTGACCTGCGCGTTCCATAACCTCGCGACAAAATTTCGGCAATTTGGAATTTCTTCTTGCGCTTGCGTTTTTTGTCCCGTAATATATTTCCTCGCAGCACGGCAGTGCAGATGTCATGTGGCCCGTTCGTCTAGCGGTTTAGGACGCCGCCCTCTCAAGGCGGAGATCACCAGTTCGAATCTGGTACGGGCTACCACTTCTTTTCTGCTGAGGCTTATGGCCCGTTCGTCTAGCGGTTTAGGACGCCGCCCTCTCAAGGCGGAGATCACCAG
>USHF01000205.1 GCA_900554465.1 uncultured Collinsella sp. | reverse complement strand
GTTGGCGATTGATTCCTTTAAGGGCAGCGTTTCGAGCGCGCAGGCGGAGGAGGCCGTTGCCGAAGGCATGCGCCGTGTGTGGCCCGATGCCGAGGTGCACGCATTGCCGCTGGCGGACGGTGGCGAGGGAACGCTCGATGCCATCGCCGCATGCGGCGGTGAGCTCTCGACCTGCGAGGTTACAGGCTCCTTGGGCGACCGCGTGTCTGCCCGGATGCTGGTGGACGGCGAGCACAAGTCAGCTGTAATTGAGATGGCCGAGGCGGCGGGTATTGGGTATTCGTCCTGCACGGAGTCGGCGGCGTTGGCGGCCACAACCTATGGCGTGGGCGAGCTGATGCTCCGTGCGGTCCGTGCTGGGATAAAGACTATCTATATTGGTTTGGGCGGCAGTGCCACCAACGACGGTGGCGCCGGCATGCTGCAGGCGCTGGGTGCCCACCTTGTTGATGAGTGTGGCTGCAATATCGCCCCCGGTCTCGCGGGCCTTGAACACGTGGCGAGTATCGATTTGACGCCAGCGCTTCGGGTACTGAATGGCGCGCGTCTTGTGGTGCTTTCCGATGTCGAGAATCCGCTCGTGGGGCGTCGCGGCGCGCTGACAGTGTTCGGTGGGCAGAAGGGTCTGCCGACGGATGACGCTGAGGCGCTGCGCAGGTACGACAGCTGGATGGTCGGTTACGGCCGCCTGCTCGATGCGGCGATTATCGGGGCGCGGGCTCAGGGACTGTTGTGCGTGCTCGAGGGTGCACGGACATTTGGCTCGGTGCTCGGTGTGCCCGGCGCCGGTGCCGCCGGTGGCCTGGGCGCCGCACTGTTGGCGCTCGGCGCCGAGCTACGTTCGGGCGTGGAGACGGTGCTCGATCTGATTGGGTTTGACGAGTGCGTACGCGATGTCGACCTGGTCATAACGGGCGAGGGCAATATGGACGAGCAATCCGCTGCCGGCAAGGCGCCGGTGGGCGTGGCCCGTCGTGCGAAGCGATGTGGCAAGCCGGTGGCCGCCGTCGTGGGCGGTCGCGCGGATAACCTGGATGCAGTGTATGAGCGGGGCGTCGACCTGGTTTTGCCAATCTGTCGCAAACCCATGCCCCTCGACCAGGCGCTCGATCCCCAGGAAGCCACAACCAACCTCATCTGCGCCGGTGAAGCAGCCGCTCAATCCTACGACCTCGCCCGCCTCTAAAACCCATCCCCTCGATAAGTTGCGGTGAAATACGGAGTGTTTTTGCCTTTAAGGTGCCAATTCAGTCCGTATTCCACCGCAACTTCGAGAATGGCTATCCGAGGCTGACTGCCCTGGGTCTCGAGCCGGACCGCTTGCCACGAAATGCGGCCATCTACTACGTTTAGCCGAGCACCCTCGACCATCCCGGAATATGCGAAAATAAAACCGCAGGTAGACGGCTTGTCGATTTTCGAAAAAGCCGGCTATGGTTGACCCCCTCGGCTTAAACGTAGTAGATAGGCCCCTTTCGTGGCACGGCGTCAGACCAGTCTAATTGGGATGGGCCTTATTTGACTACTTGTCGATCTGATTGCCCGAGTAGTCAAAAAAGCCCCGTTCCAAATTAGCCATCTTGCCCCATCGGGCGGGAGCGGGTAAGATATATCGAGCGCCTAGCGCGTTCGATGGGTTCGGATGACGACATGTTCCGAATCTGGTCAGGTCCGGAAGGAAGCAGCCATAAGGAGCCTCTGTCGGGCATCCGAATCCATCGAACGCACGGGCGCTTTTTGGTGCCGCGACATGGCCCGGCCGGCGACGAGGTATTTGGTGTCTCGCTGGTCCTCGGCTGTGCCTGCGGGATCGCTCGACTACCAAGCGCCCTGCCGGCACTCGCGGGTGGCCGACCAAAACCGCCTGAAGGGTCACATTTATCTGATAATTGAATCCCTGGCGTTATGCCGCTCGCTGGCGTTGCCAAAACATCTGTAACGAGTTGCTTACGCATTTCCAGTACTCGCCGTACTATCATGAATCAGATTGAAGAGAGATGATGATAGGGAGCGCCTATACATGATTGAGCTGCTCAGGCGTTTTGGTGGTAAGTTTCGCCGGTATATGGTGGTTGGTCCTGCGTGCAAGCTGATCGAAGTGATCTTTGACCTGCTGACGCCGTTGGTGATTGCTCAGATGATCGACAAGGGCATTGGGGCGCACGATGTGGACGCCGTTGTCCACTACGGCATGGTACTTGCCGCCATGGCTGTGATTGGAATCTCGTTTACGCTCGTCTGCCAAAAGATGGCGGCGCTGACCTCGCAGGGCATGGGCACCGACATTCGCGGCGCACTCTACCAGCACATCAATAAGCTGAGCTATGCCGAACTCGACCGCTTTGGCACGCCGTCGCTCATCACGCGCATCACCAACGATGTCAACCAGGTGCAGCTCGCTGTGGCGCTCGGTGTGCGCATGCTCATCCGCTGGCCCTTCCTAGCAGTGGGTTCTATGTGCGCGGCCCTCGCCATCGACCTTAAGCTCGGCGTGATCTTTTTGGTTTGCACGCCCGCCATCGGCTTGGTGTTTTGGTTTGTTATGGCGCGCTGCATTCCGTATTACAAGCAGCTGCAGGCAAAGCTCGACCGCATTGCGCTCATTTGCCGCGAGGGGCTTTCGGGTGCCCGCGTGGTCCGCGCCTTTGTGCGCGAAGATCACGAGCGTGAGCGCTTTGCCCAAGCCGCCGATGACCAGGCTTATACCGCCATCGCGGTGGGCAAGCTCTCGTCGATCCTTAACCCCGTCACGTTTTTGGTGATGAACCTGGGCGTGTGCGCCATACTGTGGGTGGGTGGCATCCAGGTCAACGTGGGCGAACTCACGCAGGGCCAGGTCATGGCGTTTGTGAACTACATGACGCAGACCCTCACCTCCATCGTCTACGTCGCCAACCTGGTCGTTGTCTTTACCAAGGCAAGCGCCAGCGCATCGCGTATCAACTGTCTCTTATACACATCTGACGCTGCCGACGACTCCTTACGTGTAGA
>USHF01000204.1 GCA_900554465.1 uncultured Collinsella sp. | reverse complement strand
TCTACACGTAAGGAGTCGTCGGCAGCGTCAGATGTGTATAAGAGACAGGTGGCATGCGCGGCGCCAACGCCAGCGTCGAAGAAAGCGCAGACGCAGCCGGGGCACGGATGGGTCACCTCGCAGGCGAGCGGAGCGAGCACGCCTTCAATATAGGCGATAGTCTGCGGAAGATCGAAGTCGAGCTCCGGAATGCGGTGCAAGTCGCGACGATAACGACGGAGTTCTTGGAGCTCGGTCATGGGGATTCCTTTCATAGGCGCGCGCCAGTTACCATCTTATTGTGCCGCAAGATTGCCGCACCCTTATTTCCAGCATATCCCTGCATTTTTTAAACGTTATATACGAATACTCTTGTTTGGTAAAGTGCAACGTGATAGGGTCTTTACCACTTGATAGAGGCGCGGGCACGAAGAGCCGCGGGCGAGCCGGCAGGCTTTGACCCCGTGGGGAGGCGAAACCCGCCGAACTGGGTTTTTCGGGCACGAACAGCCTGGTGGGCCTGCGGGAAACACCCGCAGGACTGTCTGCAGCAATGCGGGAGCGCTATCCGGACATTGGGTCCACGCTATGCGGATTCGATGCGCAGGTAGCGCCGTCTGGATAGCGAGGTTTACGGGACATGTCATTGACTCCCAACGAGGCATATGCGGCCAAGCAGCCGTTTGTGGACAAGGAGACGCTCGAGCATATCGTCGAGCAGTTCCCCACGCCGTTTCATCTATACGACGAGGCGGGCATCCGCCGCAACATGCAAGAAGTGCGCGACGCCTTTGCATGGAACCCGGGCTTTAAGGAATACTTTGCCGTCAAGGCCAATCCCAACCCGGCGCTCATCTCCATTCTCAACGAATACGGCTGCGGCTGCGATTGCTCGAGCTATACCGAGCTCATGATCGCCCGCTCGCTGGGCATCACCGGCCACGACATCATGTTCTCGTCCAACGACACGCCGGCGGCCGACTTTGAGCTCGCCGACAAGCTGGGCGCCATCGTCAACTTTGACGACATCAGCCACATCGAGTTCTTTGAGCGTGTTGCGGGACCCATCCCCAAGACGGTCAGCTGCCGCTTTAATCCAGGCGGCCTGTTCCAGCTCTCCAACGGCATCATGGACAACCCGGGCGACTCCAAATATGGCATGACCACCGAGCAGCTCTTCGAGGCCTTCCGCATGCTCAAGGCCAAGGGTGCCGAGGACTTTGGCATCCACGCATTCCTTGCCAGCAACACTGTCACCAACGACTACTACCCCAAGCTCGCGCGCATCCTCTTTGAGCTTGCCGTACGCCTGGAGCGCGAGACCGGCGCACACGTCGCCTTCATCAATCTGTCCGGCGGCGTCGGCATCCCCTACCTGCCCGAGCAGCAGGCCAACGACATTCGCGCCATCGGCGAGGGAGTACACGCGGCATACGACGAGATCCTGGTTCCCGCCGGCATGGACGATGTGGCCATCTGCACCGAGATGGGCCGCTTTATGATGGGCCCCTACGGCTGCCTGGTCACCAAGGCTATCCACGAGAAGCAAATCTACAAGGACTATATCGGCGTGGACACCAGTGCCGTCGACCTCATTCGTCCCGCCATGTATGGCGCTTACCACCACATCACGGTGATGGGTCAGCCGGGCGGCGCCGACAAGGCCACAGCGCCCGTCACGAACACCTATGACATCACGGGCAACCTATGCGAGAACAACGACAAGTTCGCTATCGATCGCGAGCTGCCGCATATCGACATGGGTGACCTGCTTGTAATCCACGATACCGGCGCGCATGGCTACTCCATGGGCTACAACTACAACGGCCGTCTGCGCTCCGCCGAGGTCCTGCTGCGCCCCGATGGCTCGGCCGACCTCATCCGTCGCGCCGAGCGCCCGGGCGACTACTTTGCCACGCTCGACGTGCTGCCGTGCGGCCGAGAGTTGCTGGCCAAGTCGCGCGCCGAAAGTGCCCGCCGCCGCGCTCAGGACGAGCGCCTGGCCGTCGCCGCTCAGTGGAACAAACGCATCCAGATCGCGGAAGCGAAGGAGAAGAACATGGACATCCGCAATCTCGAGGGTTCAATCGTCGCCCTTGTCACGCCGTTTAAAAAGGACGGCAGTGTCGACTTTGACGCGCTCGAGCGCCTTATCGATTTCCACCTGCAAAATGGCACCGACGCCATCCTCACCCTGGGCACCACCGGAGAGAGTGCCACGATGACCGACGACGAGGACAACTCCGTTGTCGCCGCAGTGGTCAAGCAGGTTGCGGGCCGAGTCCCCGTTATTGCCGGCTCGGGCTCTAACTCCACGCAGACCATGCTCACTAAGTCGCTCACCTATCAGGGCCTGGGCGCCGATGGTCTGCTGCTCATTACCCCCTACTACAACAAGTCTAACGAAGAGGGCATCTACCAGCACTTTAAGACCGTGGCCGACGCCGTGGACATCCCTTGCATCCTCTACAACATCCCCGGCCGCTGCGGCTGCGGCATCAGCGAGCGCAACGTAGAGCGCCTGGCCGCGCACCCCAACATCATGGGCATCAAGGAGGCCTCGGGCAACGTCGCCTACGCGGCCAAGATCGCCCACCTGCTGTCAGACGACTTCCGCATGTACTCGGGCGAGGACGCACTCACCGTGCCGCTCATGAGCCTGGGCGCCTCGGGCACCATCAGCGTGTGGGCAGACGTTCAGCCGCAGCTCGTGCACGACATGTGCCGTGCCTATCTGGACGGCGACGTGGAGCGCGCCCGCGATATCCAGATTGCCGGTCAGCCGCTCATCAACGCCCTCTTTAGTGAGGTCAACCCCATCCCCGTCAAAGAGGCGCTCGCTCAGATGGGTATGATCGAGGCAAACTACCGTATGCCGCTGTGCCCCATGGCCAACGACACGCGCGCTGCACTTACCGATGCTTTGAAGGGAGCTGGTCTGCTTGATTAAGACCGTCATTATGGGAACGGGCCGCATGGGCTCGCTCATCCGCACTACCGCCTGTCTCTTATACACATCTCCGAGCCCAC
>USHF01000203.1 GCA_900554465.1 uncultured Collinsella sp. | reverse complement strand
GGAGTCGTCGGCAGCGTCAGATGTGTATAAGAGACAGCAAGTACGCCGACTGCAACGAGCAGGCCGGCCGCGAGGACACCTGCTACGAGCGCAAGGGGTCGCTGTGCCGCGACAAGCGCAACTGCACCAAGACCCGCTGCCTGGGCTGCGGCTCGGTGTGCGAGGTCTGCTGCGACGTGTGCCCCAACCGCGCCAACGTGGCAATTAAGGTGCCGGGCCTGGCCAAGCATCAGGTCGTCCATGTCGACGGCATGTGCAACGAGTGCGGTAACTGCGCCGTGTTCTGCCCCTACCAGGAGGGTCGTCCCTACAAGGACAAGCTCACCCTGTTCTGGAGCGAGCAGGACATGGAGAACTCCGAGAACGAGGGCTTCCTGGCCGTGGACGAGGACCACTTTAAGGTCCGCGTCGCCGGCACGGTCCGCACCGTCTCGGTCGATGCCGTCAACACCGGTCTTCCCGAGGCCGTCCGCCTGACCATCAGGGCCGTGCGCGACAACTATTCGTACCTTCTTAAGAAATAGGCGAGTCTCTTATGGCCAAATCCATTCAACATAACGTGGCCTACGTTGCCTGCGGAAGTGGTTGCGCTTCCGCAGGCGGCGACGCCCGCTGCAGCGAAGGCTGCATTGGCTGTGGCGCCTGCGTCACGGCCTGCCCCCACGGCGCCATTGCGCTGGTCGATGGCATCGCCCGCGTGGATCGCTCCAAGTGCACGGGCTGTGGCCTGTGCGGTATGGCGTGCCCGCAGCGCGTGATTGCCTTCGTTCCCGGCTACCAGAACATTCTGGTGCGCTGCAACAACACCGATAAGGGCGCTATCGCTCGCAAGATCTGCGACACGAGCTGCATCGGTTGCGGCATGTGCGCTAAAAAGTGCCCTGCCGGCGCTATCCGCATCGAGGACAACTGCGCCCATATCGACGGCGTGGACTGCCTGTCGTGCGGCATGTGCGCCGTCGTCTGCCCGCATGGCGCCATCCACGACCGCACCGGCATCGCCGCCGGCGTGTAGAAGGGAATCACCATGGCACAGGAATTCACTTTTACCGTTAACGGCGTCGAGCGCACGACGACGGGGAATAAACCGCTGCTGCGCTACCTGCGCGACGACCTGCATATCCATTCCGCCAAGGACGGCTGCTCCGAAGGTGCTTGCGGTACCTGCACCATCCATGTGGACGGTGCGGCCGTCAAGGCGTGCGTGCTGACCACTGCTCTTGCTGCCGGTCGCAACATCGTGACCGTCGAGGGCCTGCCCGAGGACGTGCGCGAGGCCTTTGTGTACGCCTTTGGCGCCGTGGGCGCCGTGCAGTGCGGTTTTTGCATTCCCGGCATGGTCATGGCGGGCGCAGCGCTCATCGCCGAGGACCCCGAGCCCACCGAGGAGCAGATTAAGTACGCCATTCGCGGTAACGTCTGCCGCTGCACCGGCTACAAAAAGATTATCGAGGGCATCTCGCTGGCCGCTGCGGTGCTCCGCGGCGAAAAGCAGATCGATGAGGACCTGGAGCGCGGCGATGACTACGGCGTGGGCAAGCGCGCCTTCCGTATCGACGTGCGCAAGAAGGTGCTCGGCGAGGGCAAGTATCCCGACGACATCGACGAGCTCGATCAGCCGGGCCTGACCTATGCCAGCGCCGTGCGCTCCAAGTATCCGCGCGCCCGCGTGCTCTCCATCGACACCTCCAAGGCCGAGGCCCTGCCCGGTGTGGTGGGCATCCTGCGCGCCGAGGACGTGCCGGTCAACCAGGTCGGCCACCTTATCCAGGACTGGGACGTCATGATCGCCCAGGGCGATATCACCCGCTGCGTGGGTGACGCCATCGTGCTGGTGGTTGCCGAGGACGAGGCGACGCTCGAGAAGGCCAAGAAGCTCGTAAAGATTGACTACGAGCCGCTGGAGCCCGTGCGCAACATTGTCGAGGCCAAGGCTGCCGACGCCCCGCGCCTGCACGACAGCTTCTTTGCCTTTGGCAACACGGTGGAGCTCAAGGACAACGTGTGCCAGAGCCGTCACGTGACGCGCGGCGACGCCGCCAAGGCGCTGGCAGAAAGCGCGTTTACCGTGACGCAGCGCTTTACCACGCCCTTTACCGAGCATGCCTTCTTGGAGCCCGAGTGCGCCGTCGCCTTCCCGTACAAGAACGGCGTCAAGGTGCAGTCGACCGACCAGGGTGCCTACGACACGCGCAAAGAGTGTGCCCACATGTTTGGCTGGGACAACGAGCCCGAGCGCGTGGTCGTCGAGACCATGCTTGTGGGCGGCGGCTTTGGCGGCAAGGAGGACGTGTCCATCCAGCACCTGGCCGCGCTCGCCGCATATAAGTTCCAGCGTCCCGTGAAGTGCAAACTCACGCGCGCCGAGTCGCTCGCGTTCCATCCCAAGCGCCACGCCATGGACGGCACCTTTACGCTGGGCTGCGACGCCGAGGGCAACTTTACCGGTCTGGACTGCGAGATCAACTTTGACACCGGCGCCTACGCGTCGCTGTGCGGCCCGGTGCTCGAGCGTGCCTGCACGCATGCCGTCGGCCCCTACAAGTACCAGAACACCGACATTCGCGGCTTTGGCTACTACACCAACAACCCGCCCGCCGGCGCGTACCGCGGCTTTGGCGTTTGCCAGTCCGAGTTTGCGCTCGAGAGCCTGATCGACCTGCTGGCAGAGAAGGTCGGCCTGGATCCGTGGGAGATTCGTTACCGAAACGCTATCGAGCCGGGCGAGGTTTTGCCCAACGGCCAAATTGCCGATTGCTCCACGGCGCTGAAGGAGACGCTGCTCGAGGTCAAGGATGCCTACTATGCGCATCCCGGACACGCCGGCATTGCCTGCGCCATGAAGAACGCCGGCGTGGGCGTGGGCCTGCCCGATGCCGGCCGCTGCAAGATTCGCATCGAGGACGGCGTGGCCGTGGTCTATGCCGCCACGTCCGACATCGGCCAGGGCTGCAACACCGTCTTTTTGCAGGACGTTGCCGAGGCATGCGGTCTGCCGCTTCGCTGCATTGCCAACGGCGAGTGCTCCACCGAGAACGCTCCCGACTCCGGCACCACGTCTGGTTCGCGTCAGACGGTCGTGACCGGCG
>USHF01000202.1 GCA_900554465.1 uncultured Collinsella sp. | reverse complement strand
GGGCTCGGAGATGTGTATAAGAGACAGCAACGTCGAGCAATGCGATTGCGCCGTCCAGGCGGAGGCCGAATGGGCCGCTGCCACGGAAAATCCATTTGCAGCATTGAAGAATCTCAAGCTTGACGAGTAAAACTGTGGTAGTATCGCTACTTGCGCGTAATCGCCACACTGGATAGTTCATAAGGAAGGTCACTATGCCCGTACCTAAACAAAAGCAGGGTCGTATCCGCACCCATACCCGTCGTTCCGCCAACATGAAGATTTCGGCTGCGGCTCAGTCCACGTGCCCCCGTTGCGGCGCTGTTAAGCTCCCGCACCACGTGTGCCCCAGCTGCGGTTTCTACAAGGACCGCGAGGTTATCGTTACCGAGTAACTGTATACTCTGGATACGATGCCGTTCCAACTGGAACCACAATGGCCGGCTCAATGAGTCGGCCATTTTTGTATAAGGAGCATATGAAATGAGTAACGTTCGCGTTTGTGTAGACGTTGTGGGCGGAGACGAGAAGCCCCAGGTTGTTCTCGATGGTATCGAGGCTGCGCTTGCGGCGGATCCCGAGATCGAGGTCTTGGCCGTCGGTCCCGCCGAAATCGTCAACCCCTTTGCTGCGGCACATGCCCGCGTGGAGGCCTTGGAGGCCCCCGACGTCATCAGCATGGAGGACGATCCCATCCGCGCCGTGATGACCAAGCGCAAGTCCTCGATCGTGCTTGCCTGCCGCGCTATCAAGAAGGGTAACGCGGATGCGTTTTTCTCGGCCGGCTCGACCGGTGCCATGACTGCTGCCGCCACGGCCTATGTGACGCCGTTTAGGTATTTGGCGGAGGGCAAGAAGCAGCCGGTTCGTCCGTGCCTGACCAACGCGCTTCCCAATCGCGCCGGTGGCCTGACGGTGCTGTGCGATATGGGTGCCAATCCCGATGTCACGGTGGACGATATGGTGCGCTTCGCCCAGATGGGCGCTGCCTATGCCCGCGTGGTTTTGGGCATCGAGCATCCTCGCGTGGGCCTGCTTGCCAACGGCACCGAGGACGAGAAGGGCTCCAACTTTACCAAGTCGTGCTTCCCGGCCATGAAGGCCGCGGTTCCCGGCTTTGTTGGCAACTGCGAGGGTACCGATCTTACGTCGGGCAATTTTGACGTCGTGGTCGCCGACGGCATGTCGGGCAACATCGCGCTCAAGGCCACTGAGGGCGCTGCCAAGTTTTTGCTGCAGGAGCTCAAGGGTGCCTTTATGTCTTCGCTCGGTACCAAGATCGCCGCGCTGCTCCTCAAAAAGCAGATGCGCGAGATTAAGGCCAAGCTTTCGGGTGATGCCAAGGGCGGCGCGATCCTGCTGGGCCTGCGCGGCGTCGTGTTGATCGGCCACGGTGCCACGTCGGTCGAGGCCGTCAAGAACGGTACGCTTGCCGCGGCCCAGGCCGTACGTGCCGGGCTTGTCCAGGATGTTGCCAATTCCATGGACGGTATCGTTTTGTAAGAGCCCCGTTACGTGGCTCAACCTGTACCGTGTGGGGTAGAATCGGAGCCGTATTACAACACGGTTCCGATTGCCGTGTTGGGTTGTGTTCCATGACATACGAGAGGAAGCGCTATGGATCGCTCCGAAATTTTCGATAAGATCGCCGAAGTTGCCGCTGACGTTCTGGGCGTCGATGTTGCCGACATTAGCGATGAGACCACTTTTGACGATCTCGATGCCGATTCGCTCGAGCGTCTGCAGCTGGTGACGGCCATTGAGGACGAGTTCGACCTCGAGATTGATGACGAGACCCTGCTGTCGCTCAACTCTGTCGCCGACGCCGTCGACGCGATCGAAAACGCCAAGGAGGCCTAAGTCTTGGCTTTGTCTGAACGACTCACGCGTGCCCAGGAGATTCTGGGCCATGAGTTCAATAACAAGGTGCTGCTGCGCGCGGCGCTCACGCATCCCTCGGCCGTCGAGGGCCTGCCGGTCTCTGCCAGCTATGAGCGCCTTGAGTTTTTGGGCGATTCCATTTTGGGCGCCGTGGTGGCCCGTTCGCTCTTTGAGTCCTATCCCGAGTTCGATGAGGGCAAGCTCACGCGCCTAAAGGTGTCCCTTGTCTCGGGCGCCACGCTGTCCGAGGTGTCGCACGAGCTGGGTATCGACGACATCATCATCTTTGGCGCCTCCGAGACTGGTACCGGCGCCCGCGGCCTGCATTCGGCGCTCGAGAACGTCTATGAGTCGCTCGTGGGTGCGCTGTACCTGGATGCCGGCTGGGATGCGGCGGCGGAGTTCATCCACCGTACGCTTAAGCCGCACCTGGCCACCGAGCGTGCCGAGCACCCCGCGAACCCCAAGTCGTTCTTGCAGGAGTGCGTGCAGGCAGACGGCCACGAGCCTCCCGCGTATAAGCTGGTCGGCTCCGAGGGCCCCGCACATGCGCCCACCTTTACCGCTGTGGTGCTCATCGACGGTATTCGCCAGGGCCGCGGCACCGGTTCCTCCAAGAAGGAGGCCGAGGGGGCCGCTGCTCTCGAGGCGCTCGACCGCATGGGCTACACCACCAACGGCGTGATTCTCAACAAGAAGCCTGTTTAAGCGAGGAACCGTGTATCTCAAGTCCCTCACGCTCAAAGGGTTCAAGTCGTTTGCCGACCGCGCCCATATGTCATTTGAGCCGGGCCTGACCGTCATCGTCGGTCCCAACGGCTCGGGAAAATCGAACATCTCCGACTCGATTCTGTGGGTCCTGGGCGAGCAGAGCGCCAAGCAGCTGCGCGGTCAGGCCATGGAGGACGTCATCTTCTCGGGCTCGTCCGCGCGCAAGCCGGTGGGTGTGGCCGAGGTTACGCTGGTGCTCGATAACTCCGACCATATGCTGCCCGTCGACTTTGATGAAGTCGCCATCACCCGTCGCATGTATCGCTCGGGCGAGAGCGAGTACCTCATCAACTCGAGTCCGTGCCGCCTGATGGACATTCAGGACATCCTGCACGATTCGGGCCTGGGCAAGGATACGCATTCCATCATCAGCCAAGGCAAGCTCGATGCCATTTTGCAGAGCCGCCCCGAGGAGCGCCGCGCCCTGATCGAGGAGGATGCCGGCATCTCCCTGTCTCTTATACACATCTCCGAGCCCACGAGACATGC